>CAKUXU010000048.1 GCA_934700635.1 uncultured Eubacteriales bacterium
AAAATAAAAGTTACATCTAAGGTAGGTAAAGGAACTACTGTAACTTTAGAAAAATTTATAATTCGAAGAGCTATAAATAATAATGAAAAATAATAGTGATATCAATATTGAAAAGCATTTGGGGCTTGTACATTTGTGTTGCCAGCGATTTAAAGGAAGAGGAGCATCCTATGATGATATTTTTCAATGTGGATGCATAGGACTTGCAAAAGCTTCTAAAAATTTCGACGCTTCAAAAGAAGTAAAATTTTCTACATATGCGGTACCCATGATTTTAGGAGAAATAAAATCATTTTTCAGAGATAACAGTCCTATAAAAGTGAGTAGAAATTTAAAAGAAATATCGGCTAAAATTCGTTTAATTGAAGAAAAATTTTCAATTGAAAATTCAAGACTTCCCACACTAAAAGAGTTATCTGATTCTTTAGGGATTGAAAAAGATCAAATTTTAGAAGCTATGGAATCCTCTAAACCTCTTGCTTCTCTTGACGAAATAAATCAAGAGGGGAAAGAGCCACAAATTAATTTCAACGACGATAATATTAATCTTAAAATTTCTATTAAAGATGCACTCAAATCTTTAGATCCTATTGATAAAAATCTTGTTTGCTTAAGATTTTTTGAATACAAAACTCAGTCTCAAACAGCCAAAGAGCTTGGAAAGACCCAAGTATGGGTCTCTAGACGAGAAAAAGTTATTTTAAAAATTTTAAGGAATAAATTAACTTAACTTTTCTGAGATTTCTATTAGTTTCTTTAGTCTGTGGTTTACTCCTGATTTACTAATTGGTTTTTCATAAAGTTTTGAAAGCTCTTGAAGAGAAACATAAGGATGTTTAAGCCTAAGAGTAGCTGTTTCTTTTAAATTGGAGGGTAATGAGGAAAATTTATTTTTTCTCATTATTTTTTTTATTGCTTTTATATGCTCGGCAGAAGAGGAAGTTGTCTTTGAAAGATTAGCTGTTTCAAAGTTGATGTTTCTGTTGATGTTATTCCTGACTTCTTTAATCATTTTAACTTGCATAAATTCCATTGCACAAGTTTTGGCCCCTATTAAAACTAGGAAATCTTCTATTTTTTCATTTTCCTTTATATATATTGAGTAACTATTTCTTCTTTTTAGGGTTTTTGGTTTAAAATTTATTTTTTTAAAGGAATTAAGACAGTAAATAAGTATATTACAGAGTCTTTCATTAGAAACATTAAATTCAAGATGATAATCTACATTAGGATTAGTTATACTTCCGCAGGATAGAAACACTCCTGCAAGAAATAAGTTTAAATTTTTAGGTAAATCTTTTTCATCAAAATTTTTTATATAATCAAAAAATTTTTCTTTAGAACTTATTTTAAGTAAATGTATGCTTTTTTTTGAAATTTTTTCGAAGTATAGATCTGGAAAAACAAGATTCATTAAAAAATTTATCCTACCAAATGAAAAATCATGTTCACAAGAAATAACTAGATTTTCTTCTTTAAACTTTGATCCAAAAACAAAAATACCGCAAAGCTCTGCAAAAGCTTCGTTCTTATTTTCTATTTTTTTTAATGAAAGTTCGTTTTTTACTTTACCTGAAAATGAAATCATAAAATTACTACTGACTCCAATTTAAATTTTTATATTTCCAAGTGTTTTTACTTCACATTCCATTACAACTTTAAAATCTTTATATATTTTCTCTTTTATTAAATAAATAAGGTCTATAACATCTTGGGCAGTTGCATTTCCAGTGTTTACTATAAATCCCGAATGTTTTTTACTAACCATTGCGCCACCTACAGATGTACCTTTAAGTCCGGCGGATTCTATAAGTGCCGCAGCGTAGTAACCGCCACCTGGTCTTTTAAAAGTGCTGCCTGCGCTTGGATAATTAAGCGGTTGCTTTGATTTTCTTTTTGAAATAATTTCGTACATTTTAGATCTTACAGTTTCTTTTTTAGAGTTTGAAAGACCAAACTTTAAAGAAAGTATTATCGAATTGCTCTCGGAGTATACACTTTTTCTATATGAAAGATTCATTTTGTCTTTTGTAAAAGTTTCTATTTTTCCGTCAGGTGTGATGTGTGTTGCTTCAAGTATAACATCCGAAATATCATTTCCGTATGCACCTGCATTCATAAAAAGTGCTCCTCCGCATGATCCAGGAATTCCCCATGCAAATTCAAGACCAGAAAGTTCGTTTTGCATAGAAAAAACACATGCTTTAGCAAGCGAAGTTCCCGCTGCACAGATTATATTTTCATTTTCTCGGGTTATATTTTTAAAATCTGATTCTAAAGATATGACTACTCCTTTATATCCTTCATCGGCAACTAGCAGATTAGACCCTTTACCAAGTATAAAGAAAGGGATATTTTCAGAATTTATTTTTTTCATTATCTTTTTTAAGCTATCGATATTTTTTACATGTAAAAATAAATCAGCAGGACCGCCTATCTTAAATGAAGTGTATTTTTTTAATATTTCATTCTCCGAAAAATCACATTTAAGTTCTTTGCATAAGCATATAAGCTCTTTGTATTTTGAGTTTAAAATATTTTGTTTCTCCTTTCATTTTATAAACCGCTTTCGATTTAAAAATATTTTTCTACTGTATATCCCAAATACATTTTTTTATTTGTGGTGTATTTGATGAATGTTCGGGACAATTTATTCCTAAATTTATAAACAATTCTCTTGCCGCACTGTAACCGAGTTTTCGCTGTCTATTGTTCATTGCTGCTACTTCTATTATGACCGCTAGATTTCTTCCTGGTTTTACAGGTATATCTATATAGGGTACTTTAACTCCCAAAATTTCTGTATATATACATTGATCTCCCATGCGATCGTATTCTTTATCTTCTTTCCAAGCGCCTAAATTAACAACCATATCGATGGTTTCGGTTAATTTTACGGCACCTATTCCGAAAATTCTCCTTGCATTTATTATACCTATGCCTCTGACCTCTATAAAATGACGAAGATTTTCGGGTGCAGAGCCAAGTAAAGTGTTTTTTGGAATTTTCCTTATTTCAACTAAATCATCTGAAATTAATTTATGACCTCTTTTTAAAAGCTCTATAGCGGTTTCGCTTTTTCCTACACCACTTTCGCCTATTATAAGTACGCCTTCACCATGAACGTTCATTAGTCCACCGGAACGGGTTATTCTCGAAGCCAAACGAAGGTTTAAAAACGGTGAAAGTTCGTTTGTTATATCCGCTGCTGATTCTTTAGACGTCAAAATGGGTATATTGTACTTTTTGGCGACGGATATAATTTCAAGCATCGGACTTATATTGTTAGTAATAATTAAAACGGGAGGATTTAAAGAAAGTATAGCTTCGACTGATTTATATATTTCTTCGGAAGAAAGAGTAGATAAGAAATGATTTTCACTTTTTCCCATCAGTATAAGTTTTCTATTGTCAAAATGATCAAGCGAACCAATAAGTTCAAGTCCCATACGGTTTATGTTTCTTGAAACTATTTTTATATCTTTTGGATCTTTCGGCATGAGCTCAATTTCAAAAGAAAATTCCTTTATTATGTCTGCTAAAGTTACAAAAAATTCCGAAGACATTATTGCTATTCTCCTTTCAAATTTTTTTCTTTATATGTGCAAAGATTAAAAAGAGTGCATTTTTTGCAAAGTGGGTTTCTTGATTTACATATATTTCTACCATGACAAACTATTAAATGGCAAAAAATTAAAGATTTTTCCTCTGGTACTATTTTTTTCATTTCAAATTCAATTTTTGCCGGGTTTTCTAAACTGTGAAATCCTAAACGTTTGGTTATTCTCGAAAAGTGAGTGTCAACTATTATAGATGGCTTGCCAAAAATTTCACCTCTTATTAAATTAGCTGTTTTTCTTCCTATACCCGGGAGTGAAACTAAATCTTCCATATTGCATGGTATTTCCCCGTTAAAATCCGAAATAATTTTTTTGCATGCAAGTATTATACTTAGCGATTTTGTTTTATAAAGTCCACACGGTTTTATAATTTTTTCAATATCTGATTTTTCTGCATTTGCAAAATCTTTTACCGATTTGAATTTTGAAAATAAATGAGGTGTTACGGCATTGACTTTTTTATCCGTACATTGAGCAGAAAGTCTTGCAGCTATTAGGAGTTCCAAAGGCGTGTTGTATACTAATTCACATTTTACATTTGGATATTCCTTTTCAAGAATTTTAATAATAGTTTCTATTTTAGATTTTTTTGTAATTTCTTCATTGTTTATAAATTCATTTTTCATAGTAGTAATATATCATTTTTTTGTAATTAAATCAATATAAGGACATGCACAATTTAATGTGTTTACTCATAATAATTATATACAGTCGTAAATTTTTTTAAAATAGGTGATATTATCTATGTGGTGGATTTCTTTTTTGGAAGCACTTTTAAATTTGCCTTTTTTAGCATTGCATTTAGTGTCTAAAAATTCTTTTCCTAAACCTCTTGCAAAAAAAGATGAAATCAAATTTATAGAAAAACTGCGAATAGGGGATAAAGAAGCAAAAAATAAATTAATAAAGCATAATTTGAGGTTAGTTGCTCATATTTCAAAAAAGTATCATTTTAAAGGATGTGATGTTGACGATTTAATTTCTATAGGAACCATAGGACTTATAAAAGCGGTTAATACTTATAATCCTGACAAAGGAGTAAGACTTTCAAGTTATGCTTCAAGATGTATAGAAAATTCTATATTAACATAGCGGATACAACAATAGGAATATGGTATCATTTTGTTTTTAAAATCATCTTATCTTATTGTAATTTTTAATAATTTCATCGAGTAATTTAATTTTTTGGCTTTTGCTACATTTTAGATTTTCTACTTTATATTTTATAGCCGAGCCGTAAATTTTTGCAACTTTATTTCTTAATTCATTCAATTTTTCTTTGTCCTTTGGAATGTGTAAAATTATTCTCATTAAACGGCTAAAGACTCCTTTTTCCTTTTCATAATATATACGTCTTTATTACTTTTAAAATTCGTTTAATTTCATTTCTAAAACACAGTATTTTGATACAATAATTTTACATTTCCTTTTTTCACCTTATTCTTATTGATGTTTTTGCTATTTTTATACATATATTTTTTTAGATAAAATAAAAAAGCTCATTTGAGCTTTTTTGATTTTCTTAATATTGGATATTAATTTTTTGCTCCGTGACTTAATAAATACTCTGCAACTTGTTTTTGACCGAATTTTGTTGACACTTCATAAGGTGTAATACCACAGCTATTTGCTTTGTTTATATCGGCGCCATAATTGACAAGAATTTTTACTGTTTCAAGATTACCTTCAGCTGATGCACTGTAAAGTGGTGTATCGTATTTATTTAAAATATTTACATCAGCTCCTAATTTACATAAAAGCTCTACACTTTCTGTGTTGCCTAAGTAAGCAGCTTCTCTCAAAGCGGTGTAACCTATTTCTTCTCCAAATGATTGATTTATATCTTTACCTTTTTCTATTAGGTACTTTATTATATTAGTAAAATCGTTACTAGCTGCAAAAATTAAACTGTTATCTTTCAAGAATACTTCATGGTCATACCCGTTTTCAAGTAAAAATTTAATTATATCAAGTCGTCCATACATTGCGGCAAATTCAATTATTGTGTTCCATTCATAACTTGAAGAAGTATAAGGACTTATTCCGAGCGAAAGTAAAAATTTTATTGTTTCTGTTGTAGAATCATTTAAAACAGCATATTCAAACCATGTATTTTTATATTTGTCATCTGGTAATGGCATATTGTTATCATCTAGCCATTTACTAACTATGTCCACCTTTTCTCTTTTAAAGTCTTTATATCGTGATTTATTCATGCAATTTTCGTCGTCACATAGTGTGGGTTCTTTGCCGCAATTTTCACTTTTGGCTGCTTCATAAGCATCTTCCTTGCTTATGTGGGCAAACCAAGCTGAAGGTATTCTACCGCCACGCTTAATGAATGCAAGATTCGGATCGGCACCGTTTTCTAGTAAGTATTTTGCTAAATCATTATATCCGTTATATATGGCAGCCTCATAAGCTGTTGATCCGTCTTCTGTTATGTAATTTACATTTGCTCCAAATTTCAAAAGTATTTTTACAATTTCAATATTATTATTAGTTGCTGCAACATACAGTGGAGTCTCGCCATCACAGATTATGTCAACTTTAGCACCTAATTCACATAACACCTTTACGCTCTCGATGTTTTCTGCCTCAACAGCTTCAATCAGTGCGGTATATTTGCTATCTATAAGCATATTTATATCTTTACCTTGCGTGAATAAATATTTTATAATTTCAGGGTAATTCCCTTGTGCGGCATAAATAATGCTGTTGTCATTTAAAAATTCTTTCCTGTCAAATTTAGATATAAGGTATTTTAAAATTTCTAATTGCCCATAACTCGCGGCTCTTTCTATTGCAGTATTCAAAAAATCATCTGAATAAGAGTGTATGTCAGTTCCATTTTCAGTTAAATACTTTACTACTTCTAAATCGCCGTCTTC
>CAKUXU010000049.1 GCA_934700635.1 uncultured Eubacteriales bacterium
GAGCTTATCTTGCTTGTAAAATACTGGTGGAAGTTTTAAAAATTAAAAATTTAGGTAAAACTATTGAAAATGTTATAGATGAACTTGAAATTCCTAAAGGAGAACTTGATATTCGTATAAAAATAAAAGATAATCTTGCAGACATAAACAAAGTTATGAAGGATTTAAGTAGCCATGCTAAATCAAGTAAATCCGTAAAGCTCGATGAAGAAAATGCCGAAGGGGTACGAATTTATTTCCTTTCGAAACAACAAAATGGATTAATACTTCTAAGAAAAAGTCTTCATGAACCCGAGCTTGTGTTTCATGCAGAAAGTTATGCACAAGGTGGATTAAGACTTATAATTAATTACATTAAACCACTTCTTAAAAAATATGACTTTCTTGATATTTCTGAACTTTCAATATAATTGATTTTATATGTCATCATGTAAATAATTTAACCCCCGTAACTAACAATTGTTACGGAGGGACTTTTTTATAGTGAACTGTCACCTATTTGACTATTTTCAATAAAGTTTGAATAGGTGACTTCTTGCTTAAAACACTCAACATTCTATTAAATCTAGAACATCTTACATAGCGCGTTGTCTACAAGTTTAAAAACTTAAAAAACTAAGCTTTTACTACTTTTGCAACTATCGCAGATTTTTTTCTTGCAGCGGCATTTTTGTGTATTATACCTTTTGAAACTGCCATATCGAGTTTCTTAAGAGCCACTTTAGCGTCACTTTCTGTATTTGTTGTAAGAGCGGTCTTAACAAAAGTTCTGAGTGCTGATTTATATGCTTTATTTCTTTCGGTTTTAACTTTTGTTACTTTTACTCTCTTTTTTGCGGATTTAATATTTGGCATACTATTTTTTCCTCCTTTTGTTTTTTATCTTGAATTACCCATAAACGCAAGTGCAACTGTACCGGGACCAGTATGAGTACCTATTATAGGCCCTAAATAAACTGTATGAACATTTATTCTTGGAACAATGCTACTTATTTTGTTTACTACGTATTTCGCATCTTCGATGCAATCACCGTGACCTACAAATACTTGATTTTCATGAAGACTTAAATTTTCTATTTTAGAGGACATTAAATCTAAAGTATTTTTCCTTCCTCTAACTTTACCAAAAACGTAAATGTCGCCTTCATTATTCATACTAAGTAGTGGTTTAACATTCAAAATGCTCCCCACAACAGCTGTTGCGGGTGAAATTCTACCGCCTCTTTTTAAATGATGTAAATCATCCACTGTAAACCAATGACAAGCCCTAAGTTTGTTTTCATCCACCCAATTTTTAACTTCTTCGATCTTTGATCCGCTTTTTTTCATCATTGCAGCATAGTAAACCAATATTCCTTGACCTATTGATGCAGACATAGAATCTACTAATATGATTTTTCTTTCAGGATAAACTTCAGAAAGTTCTTTAGCAGCATTCGTAGCGCAGTTAAACATACCACTCAAACTAAGCGGGAATCCGATATATAAAATATCTTTACCTTCTTTAAGGTATTTTTCAAAAAACTCAAAGAATTCTTCGGTATTAACTTGAGTTGTTGAAGACGCAGCTTTACCTCTAAGCATATCGTAAAAATTTTTTATGTCTGTATTTTTGTCTATACAAAGATTTTCATTAACAGTATATTTCATAGGAATTATACCTATATCCAAATCTTGTACCAAGCTTAAAGGTAAATCTGAAGCAGAATCTGTTAGTAAAACATAATCGTTCATAAGCATTTTAAAATAAGCCTAAATTGCTTTATTTTTCCACCTTTCAGGAAATAACTTTCCGTAGAAAACACACTACTATCTCTTCGAGAATTGCGGAGCCTTTCTTGCTTTCTTAAGTCCGTATTTCTTACGTTCTTTCATTCTAGAATCACGTGTGAGAAATCCTGCTTTTTTAAGGCTGAGTTTATATTTTTCGGCATCGCATTCAACAAGTGCTCTCGAGATACCGTGACGAATTGCTCCTGCTTGACCTGCAACTCCTCCGCCGATAACATTGCATATTACGTCAAATTTATCGTTGCTTTCTGTTAAAACAAGTGGTTGACGAACTATAACTTTTAAGGTTTCAAGGCCAAAATATTCATCAATATTATGTCCGTTAACCTCAATTTTACCGGTCCCCTTATAAAGTCTTACTCTTGCTACAGAGCTTTTTCTTCTTCCGGTACCATAAAAAAACGGAACTTTGTTATACATTATTTATTTCCCTCCGCATCTTTCCATATTTCAGGTTTTTGTGCTTCATGATTATGAGTATTTCCAGCAACTGTTCTTAATCTTACGATTTGTTTACGACCAAGGCTGTTGCTTTGAAGCATTCCTTTAACTGCCCAATGCATTGCTTTTGCAGGATCTTTCTTCATAAGTTCATCGTATCTGATACTTTTTAAGTTACCGATGTAACCTGTATGATGATAACGATACTTTTGAGTTAATTTCCTACCGGTAAGAACCGCTTTTTCGCAATTGATTATAATTACATGATCTCCGCAATCTACATGAGGTGCAAATAACGGCTTATGTTTACCGCGAAGTAAATTTGCTGCTTGAACAGCTACTCTTCCGAGTGGCTTTCCGGCTGCGTCTAAAATATACCATTTACGCTCAATGGATTCGAGCTTTGGCATGTATGTAGACATTTTCATTCCTCCTAATTTTTATTTTCTAAAATTCTTAGCTATTAAATTCTAGCACTACCTATGTAATCTGTCAATATGAAAATTAATTTTAGATTGGGAAATCTTCTGTTTTCTCTTGTTTTCTTTAAAATTGATAGCTTTTTCTAATTTTTGAATTTTGATTTTATCAAAATGGTATTTAATTTGATGCCAAAGTGGTATATAATGATAAACACCGATTTGTTTTATAAAAATTTAAGAAAGTGGGATTTTAAATGGCAAACAATAAAAAGATGGTTGAAGAAATAACATCTATGGAAGATGATTTTGCGAAATGGTATACAGATATAGTTAAGAAAGCAGAACTTATGGATTATTCTCCTGTTAAAGGTTGCATGATTTTAGAGCCTTATGGATACGCAATTTGGGAAAATATCGTTTCAATTCTTGATAAAGAATTTAAAAAGCTTGGTCATGAAAATGTTTCTATGCCTATGCTTATCCCTGAAAGTTTGCTTCAAAAAGAAAAAGAACATATAGAAGGATTTGCACCGGAAGTTGCATGGGTTACTCACGGTGGAAATGAAAAATTAGAAGAACGTCTTTGTGTAAGACCTACTTCGGAAACTTTATTTTGTGATCATTTTTCGAAAAAAATTCATTCCTGGAGAGATCTTCCGAAACTTTATAATCAATGGTGTTCAGTTGTGCGTTGGGAGAAAACCACACGTCCGTTTTTGCGTTCAGTAGAATTTCATTGGCAAGAAGGTCACACAGTACACGAAACAGCAGAAGAAGCCATAAAAGAAACAAAACAAATGCTAAACGTGTATGCAGAATTTTGTGAAAAACATTTAGCTATACCTGTTATTAAAGGGAAAAAAACCGAAAGTGAGAAGTTCGCAGGAGCGGAAACTACATACACAATAGAGGCTTTAATGCACGATGGAAAAGCGCTTCAATCGGCAACGAGTCATTATTTTGGCAATAAATTTGCTAAGGTTTTTGACATATGTTTTCAAAACAGAAACAATGAAAGCGAATATGCGTATGAAACTTCCTGGGGTATGACTACACGTATAATCGGTGCTATGATTATGACTCATGGTGATAATCGAGGATTGGTATTGCCTCCTGCGATAGCTCCCGTGCAAGTGGTTATAATTCCTATAGCAATGCACAAAGAAGGCGTCCTTGAAAAAGCAGAAGAAATTTGTGAATCTTTAAAGGAAGTATGCAGAGTAAAAATAGATAAGTCGGACAAAAGTCCCGGATGGAAATTTGCCGAACATGAAATGAGAGGCGTACCGCTTAGGATTGAAATAGGACCGAAAGATATAGAAAAAAATCAATGTGTTATCGTTAGAAGGGACAGTCTTGAGAAAGAAGTAATTTCTCTTGATGATATAAAAAATATGATTCCAAGCCTTTTGAAATGTATACGCGACGGAATGTATGAAAAAGCTCTTAAAAGAAGAGAAAGTATGACTTATACCGCAAATTCAAAAGAAGAATTTTTAGAAATATCAACAAATAAAAGCGGATTTATAAAAGCACATTGGTGCGGAGAGGAATCCTGCGAGAAGAAGATAAAAGAAGAAACTTGTTTCACTTCAAGATGTATTTTCTCTGATGAAGAATCAGAAAGTAAAAATAAATGCGTTTGCTGCGGAAAAAAAGCTAAACATAATGTTTACTGGGCAAAAGCATACTAATTAATAAAAAGAGGTAATAAAATGGAAAAAATTAAAAAAGTTACTACAGACGGAAATGCAGCAGCTGCCAGCGTTGCATATGCATTTACCGAGGTTGCAGCAATTTATCCTATAACGCCTTCTTCGGTTATGGCTGATCAAACAGACAAATTTTCTTGTAGTGGGAAGAAAAATATTTTCGGCTCAAAAGTAAAAGTAGTACAAATGCAATCCGAAGCAGGAGCGGCAGGAACAGTTCATGGCGCTCTTTCCGCTGGAGCTATTGCAACGACTTTTACATCGTCTCAAGGACTTCTTTTAATGATACCAAATATGTATAAAATAGCAGGAGAACTTTTACCGGGAGTCATACATGTTGCAGCAAGAACTGTGGCTACTCATGCACTTTCTATTTTCGGAGATCACTCAGACATTTATGCATGTAGACAAACTGGTTATGCGATGCTTTGTTCAAATAATCCTCAAGAAGCGGCCCATATGGCTGCAATTGCTCACTTAAGCAGCATAAAAAGCAGTATCCCATTTATACATTTTTTCGACGGTTTCAGAACTTCTCATGAAATTCAAAAAATAGAAATACCCGAATATGAAGATCTTAAACAAATGGTCGATTTTAAAGCTTTGGAAAATTTCAGAAAAAGAGGTCTTAATCCTAATCATCCAGTTACAAGAGGAACGGCTCAAAATGACGACGTATATTTTCAAAATCGTGAAGCTTGCAATATTCACTATGAAAAGCTCGGAAAAATTGTTTGCGATTATATGAAAAAGATAAACGAAAAATACGGTACTTCTTATAAACCTTTTGAATATTACGGAGACAAAAATGCCGAAAGAATCATAATAGCTATGGGATCTGTTTGCGAAACAATCGAAGAAACAATAGATTATCTTATAAACAAGGGGGAAAAAGTAGGGCTTATAAAAGTTAGAATGTTTAGACCTTTTTGCTCGGAATATTTAATTAAAGAAATACCAAAAAGCGCTAAAGCTATTTCTGTTCTAGATAGAACTAAAGAGCCTGGCAGCACAAATGAGCCAATATATTTGGATGTTTTGTCCTCTTTGAAAAAGTTTGGTCTGGAAAGTATAAAACTTTATGGCGGAAGATATGGTCTTAGTTCTAAAAATACTGAACCAAATCAGATAATTTCCGTGTTTGAAAATATGAAGTCTGAAAATGCAAAAAATGAATTTACAATCGGAATTACAGACGATGTTACAAACCTTTCTCTTCCTATAAAAACAAATATAGATACTGTACCCGAAGGAACGTATTCATGCAAATTTTGGGGAATAGGTTCAGATGGCACTGTCGGTGCTTCGAAAAATACAATAAAAATAATAGGTGACAATTCAGACTTAAATGTACAAGGTTTCTTTTCTTATGACTCAAAAAAATCTGGAGGACTTACGATTTCTCATTTAAGATTTGGAAAAAATCCGATAAAATCAACATATTATGTTGAAAAAGCAGATTTCGTTGCTTGCCATTGTCAAAGTTATCTTAAAAAATATAATATGATTAAAGACTTAAAACC
>CAKUXU010000050.1 GCA_934700635.1 uncultured Eubacteriales bacterium
GTGGCTTATTCACTGAGATATGAAAGGTTGAAAAACCTTGAATTTTCAATAGAAAACACTTGATTATATGAGGAGGGGAGTATGCTAATTATTAGGGTAAAAGGTGGGCTTGGAAACCAGTTGTTTCAGTATGCAACGGGATATGCAGTTGCCAAAAGAATGAATACAGATTTGCGTATTGATAAGAGCTTTTATTCTACACAAAAGCTTCGTGGATTCAAATTGTCTCTACTTAATATAAATAAGATAGAAATTAAAGAAGAAATTACGAGGCCGTTATTTATTCGAATATTTGAAAATAAATATGTTAATAAATTGCTTCGAATTATGAAGTTTAAAAAGATAAAAATAGCTAAGCAAACCTATTTTCTTGATAGTAATTTAAAATTTATGCCTGAAATTTTTAAACTTCAAGGAAATAGAATATATTTGGATGGCTATTTTCAGAGTTATGAGTATTTTGAGTCTTATCGAAATGAATTAATAAATTTGTTTACTCCCCAATATTGTTATAATGATGAATGGCAATCATATTATGAGGAAATGAATCGAGTTGAGTCGGTTGCGATTCATGTTAGAAGAGGCGATTATTTGAAGATTCAGAATAAAAATGGACTTCAATATGTTTTGGAAGAGCGGTATTATAAACAAGCGATTGATCTTTTTCAAAAAAAACTTGATAATCCGGTTTTCTATTGGTTTTCAGATGATATTGAATGGGTAAAGGAGCATTTTGGTGGTAGTTTAAGATTTAAGTTTATTCGTCTTACTGGTGAGAATGCTGATCTTAATGAGTTAATGCTTATGTCGAAATGTAAAAATATTATAACCGCAAATAGTTCGTTTAGTTGGTGGGCTGCGTGGCTTAATACTAATGAAAATGCAATAATTGTAGCTCCTAAAAGAAAATTTGGAAATGAAGATATGATTCCCAAAAATTGGATTAAAATTTAGTAAAAAGAGAGGAAATTGATTCTTTGAAAATAATTCAAATTATGGATACCCTTGGCTCAAGCGGAGGCGTTAATACTTTTGTATTTGATTTATGTGAAGCTCTTAAATTGAATGGTCACGATGTTGCGTTGATTGGAATTTTGAGTAAGGGAATGAATGATAACCCAGATATAGAGCGACTCAGAAAGCTGGGGATACAAGTTGAATGCGTTGGTGCAAAGAGTAAAAAAGATGCGATGTTTCATAATGTGGGCAAATTAAAAAAAATAATTAAAAGCATAACGAAAAAAGATATGGCTGTATGTAACCTCCACTTAAAACTTGGAGTTTTAATGGGGGTTATGGCTACTGTTGGTGAAAGGAATATATATTGTGTTGAAACGTATCATAATACCTACCACTACTATCATTTACAATGTTGGTGCTGTAGTCCGTTTATAAAGAAGTATATATGTGTTTCAGATGAAGCTAAGAAAGAAATGAAAAGAAGATTTTTTATTTCAGATACGCGAATAGTTGCAATTCCTAATGGTATATCAAGAAAGAAAATTCGTAATCTTTCGAGGATTGATTTTCTTGATAGTAATAAGGAACAAAAGACGCAGGTTGTTTCTGTTGGTAGATTAAGTTATGAAAAAAATTTTAAAATCGTGGTTGAAGCAATGACAGAATGTTGTTCTAATCATATCACGTATACACTTGTAGGAGGTGGTCCTCAAGAAGAAGAAATTCGTGAAATTGCAAGAAATAATCCATATATTAAAATCTTAGGGGCTCAGTCGCGAGAAAGGACTCTTCAAGAGTTAGCAAAGGCAGATATTGTCATTATGCCTTCTTTGTGGGAAGGACGCTCAATTCTTCAATTAGAGGCAATGGCACTGGATAAGCCAATGATATTATCAGATGTTCCTGGATTAAGGGAGCCATTTAAAGAGAATCCTTTGGCAGAAAATGAGAATTACCGAATCAGTAAATTTGGATATTTAGTGAAAACAAAGGAAAAAGAGGTATATTGTAACGTTGTAGAAGATTTTGCCTGCCATAAAGAAAGAAGAACTGTTATAGGTGACTATATTCAGAATGTTTCAATGCAAAATGATATTTCAAAAACTGCCACTAAATATTATAGTGTATATATTGATATATTGTCGCATATGAGAAGAAACAAAAAAATTAGATTATGAGGTGTTGTGACTATATTGAGCATTGGAACCTGTTAAATTAAACTTTGTTAAAAGTGTTATATTCTTTTTTTGTTCGGCTATGGTAGGAACAATAAAGTTTTGTGACACAGTAATTGATGCTAATTAGATTGACTAGTATTTTAACTCTTTTGTCATTTCGTAACATATAATTATGAAAAGAGTAGAACGTTTTCTGAGTATAGTAACTTGGAATATGATATTCCTAATTATAGCTATGACAGTACTTCATATAGTAACAAAAGGGGTAAACAGTGTTATTGTGGAATTTGGAATAGGATTTGTTATTACTGAAACTGGCAATGCTGTGAATGTAGAGGCGATGTCTATATTATATTTTGCTTTTGTTAAGATTGTTTGTTGAGTCACACAATGATATTCTTTTAGAAAAAATGCCGCTAGATAGGACGATGATACACATAGTATTGTATTTTACAATGAATTTTATACATATTGTATAGTTCCACGCTTTGCAAGAACGGTGATGCTTTAATGGAATAAAAATAAGCCGCTGCAATATGTATTTATAATTAGATAGACTTTGGTATATTGCCTGTACTGAGAGTCAGATTGAAAAACTAGAGTAAAATGAATTTCAGTGTGGTTATAGAGAAATTTAATGACAATGTTTGTAGCATTTATGGCTGTATCATAGTTACTAGTAGTAAAAAGGCAAAAGCAGAGAAACTTTGGACATTATGCCATAAAAAGGAGTTTTTATGGGTAAGTTGGATACCGATAAATTTGCATTTTGGGTGACATTTATTTTTATTATTGTATCCCCATTAGAAAATATATTAAGGACAGAACAAATTGTATATGCAGTTGGAATTATGGCTTTGGGATTTTGTATTTTTCGTAAAGGAATGCTTGTAGTCAATAATTCTAAGTATATTATTTTTTTAATGATATATATGTTTTTCGCTTGCTACTGGAGTACAGAAAAACAAGCGCTTAATTTGTTGCCTGTCGTTTATGCTGAATTGATTTTTTTGTATTTTCAATTACAGTTTTTTTATACAGAAAGTCAGTATAGGAAGATTAAAATTGCTTTTTTAATACAAAATTGGATTTTGCTAATTTTATGCTTTACAAACGGAACATATATGGATAGTCGATTTTGGCTAAAATCAGCAACATCAGGTGCAGACCCGAATTATTTGTCGGGATGGTTTGTTATACCGTTGTGCTTTGCTGTAGATTTTTTGTTTTCAAAAGAGATAAAAAAAATATGGAAGGGGGTTATTATTGCCCAAGTTGTTTTGTCGGTTTATTTTATAATGCAAACAGCTTCAAAATCTGGTTTAATTACAAATGCATGCGTAATGGCAATTGCTACAATTTATACATCCAGAAAAATGATAAAAGATCATCCAGGCTATGCATTAGCAATTATAGTTCTATTTATTGCTGGTAGTACAGTTGCTATTAATAATATGCCGGTGTATCTTGTTCAGCGTCTTACTAATGGAGATATGACCGGTACAGGAAGATTTCCTATGTGGATTACTCTTATAAAGGAAATGTTAAATAATCCAATTAAAATGATATTTGGTTTTGGAACAGGAGCTGTTAAGTATTATACTGGAAAAGGGTTAGTATCGCACAATACATATCTTGATTTTTTGTTTAATTATGGTGTGATAGGTTTTTCTACATTGATTATTTTTGTGGCGAAATCCATAAGAATTAAGCTTAAAAATTGCCCATATTCTGTAATTTCATTTTGTGGAATGTCAGTTTTGCTTTTTACATTATCAGCATTTAGTACTAGGTTTTTCATGTCAGTTCTTTTTTTAATTGGAATGGATATAACTAGTGATTCTTTGAATATCATGGAACGAGAGGAAGATATGGAGCTATATGGCTAAAGAGAAAAAAATATTATTGTCAACTTTACAGGTGACATTGGTAACATTGTTTGTTAAATTTTTAGGACTTGTTAAACAATCTGTACTAGCTTCTTATTGTGGGGCTACAAGGGAAACAGATGCTTTTTTTATTGCAACGGGAACTGTAGTAAACTTAAGTACAATTGCTTTTTCAGCGATTTCAATTTCTCTTCTAACAATTCATACAAATATATTGGTGAGAGAAGGAAGAGAAAAATCAAATGATCTTATTAATGCCGTATTGAGGGTTTTTATTCCTATTTCAGTTTGTTTTGCTGCGTTGTTTTATTTTGAAGCTCCTATAGTTGCGAAGATTTTAGCACCGGCTTATCAGGGAGAAGAAATACAATTATTGTCTGGATATATTAAAACTATGTCGATTTCTTTTGTTTTGTGGTGCTATTTTTTGACTGTTAATGTTATTCTTGAAACAGATAAACAGTTTATACAAGGAAAGGGGCAGGGATTTTTTCAAAATGTATTTTTGATTTTGGGTGCTGTTTTGCTTTATCCAAAATTGGGGATGGATGTATTGGTTTATGCTTTTCTTTTATCTGGATTAGCTCAATGTATATTAGTAACATGGTGTGCAAGGGGGCGGTTTAAAGTTGTATTTAGAAAACTAGCATGCTATTCATATGTCAAACAATTAATTAAGGTAGCATTGCCATTGTTTTTAGGAAATGCGATGTATGAAGTTAATACAATTGTAGATGGTCAGGTAGCGACGAGTTTAGGCGCTGGAGGTGCATCAGTATTAAACTATGGGGCAACTATTCATGATATGGTTGTGGGAGTTATTGTTACCTCTGTTTCAACAGTGTTGTTTTCTCATTTTAGTACTTGGATTGCAAGAAATGAAATTAGTCAAGTTGAAGTGAATCTTAGGCGAACATTGGAACTACTTTCACTTATTCTTCTTCCTGTAATGGTTATGTGTATAGTAGCTGGTGATCAGATTGTTACTATTTTTTATGGACGTGGAAGTTTTGGGAAAAATGAAATTAAAATGACTTATGGTGTAGTAATTGGGTATTCGCTGGGGTTTGTATTTCAGGCAGCGCGTGCAAACCTTGTAAAGGTGTATTATGCATTTCAAGATTCTAAACGTCCAATGATTAATGGATTTATTGCTATAGTGATGAATATAGTATTGAGCATTGTTTTGTCACGAGTTATCGGTGTGGCGGGTATTGCAGTCGCAACTAGCATATCAATGTTTGGGGTTACTGTAATGTTATTTGGTGGAATCAAAAAATATCTTCCTAACTTTTCACTAAGTGAAAGTATAAAAGAGGTTACCAAAGGAATTTTTGCAGCTGGTATAACTGCGGTGGTTGTCTGTTTTTTTAAATCAAAGTTAAATATGGGATTATTTACTACATTTTTTATAGAAGGAGTAGTAACTGTTATATTGTATATAGTATTATTATTTATGTTTAAATCATATAGGATTACCAGTATGTGTGATTTTTTTAAAACAAAATTAGAAAAATAATAAATAATGAAAAATGTCTGTGCTTTTTATCAATTTGTAATGGGAAAAATTATATTGGCGAACAACTTGATAGTATTATGTTGCAGAAAGAGGTTGATGCTCATATTATGTGGTACGTGATGGTGGTTCTAGCGATTAAACGATTAAGATCGTTTCAAAGTACAACATAAAGTGGATTTAATTCATGGACAAAATCGTGGTATGAATGTAGTTTTTACGAGTTGTTGGAAAAAAGACTGAAGCTGATTATTATGCATATTATGACTAGGAGAATGTATGGATGTTTGACAAGTTCATTACGACCATTTGACAACTAGAAAAAGCGCTGATTGTCAAGG
>CAKUXU010000051.1 GCA_934700635.1 uncultured Eubacteriales bacterium
CCCTTAACCAGCTAAGAAATTCCAGTAGAAGAATATAACAGGAGAGAAAATATGAGTTCACTTTCAGATGAAGAAATACAAAATATGCCTCTTTATAAATTCATAAGCATGCCTTCTACTGTTTCTTTTTATTACTGGTATACAACGCCTTTTCAAAACTTTATTGCTCAAAGACCGTACATAAGACTTGGCACAGTTCTTGAAAATGATATAGCAATACTCTACACAACAGAAGAACACATGGACAGTATTTTTTCGGAACTTGGGTATGATTTTTTAAGTGTATATCCTGAAGTATACGGACTAAATTCAAAAGAAGCTCTAAAGGACGCAGGAATACTCGAAGCACAAGAAAGAAAATACCTTGATTTAACCGGTCAAGGAGTTTCTCTTATTTTCATAGATACTGGAATAGACTACACAAATCCTATTTTCCAGTATGAGGACGGAACTTCACGAATAAAATTTATTTGGGATCAAACAATTGAAAGTGAAGAAGCTCCGGGGTATAATGCGCTTTTCGGAACAGTTTACACTCAAGATGATATAAACAGGGCCTTAAGAAGCGAAAATCCTTACGAAATTGTTCCGCACCGAGATACTGTTGGACACGGAACATTTTTAGCTTCTGTTGCAGCAGGAAAAAAGGATGAAAATTTTGCGGGAGCATCCCCGGAATCAGATATAATAGTAATTAAACTAAAAAATTCAAGTCAATATTACAGAAATGTGTTTTTAGTACCTTCGGAACAACAAAATGCCTTTGAATCAACCGACATTATGCTGGCACTTTCCTTTGGGCTTAAAAATTCAGCAACACTTGGCAATCCTTCGGTTGTATGTTTAGCATTAGGTACAAATTTCGGAGGTCACAACGGTCAAAATCGTCTTGAAAATTATATTTCATTTGTGTCAAGCGCAGTAGGAATCGCAGTGGTAACAGCAGTAGGAAACGAAAGTAATGCAAGACATCATACAAGCGGTACAATTTCTGAGACAGGAGCAACCGACTCAATAGAAGTAAGAGTAGGTGAAATTGCAAGGTCATTTAGTGTTTATGTTTGGTACGAAGACTGGGACAAAATTTCATTTTCAATACGTTCTCCAACAGGTGAAATTATAGACCGTATACCATTTTTTGTTGGAACAAGATTTGAAAAAAGACTTATATTCGAAAAATCAACTATAAAAATCTTATATCACCAAGACGGAAGTAGATTTGCTTTAATACAAATCATAGATGCAGTTCCGGGAATATGGGAAATAAAGCTTTACGGAGACGTAATAATAAGCGGAAGGTATAATGCATGGCTTCCTTTAAGCGGTTTTATCAGTCCTGATGTGGAATTTGTCTCCCCTGTTCCAAATTACACAGTTGTTATTCCTTCTACATCAATTGGAGCAATAGCTGTCGGGGCATATGACGACATAGAAGGAAATCTTTATATAAGCAGCTCGTGGGGTCCAACGCTTTCATCTAAATTTGCACCTGATTTTGTAGCTCCGGGTGTTCAAATTCAAGGCTATTACCCTTTTGGGATTGGTACAATGACTGGAACAAGTGCATCAGCGGCAATTTCTGCAGGAGCAGCAGCACTTTTTATGCAGTGGGCAATAGTTCAAAAAAACGCTCCCGCTACAACAGGTAACAGACTTCGTTCTATACTCATAAGAGGATGTGACAGGGAAACAAATAGAAACTATCCTAACGTTCAATGGGGATATGGTACATTAAATTTAATAAAATCTTTTAATTATCTTCGAGAAACTTAACAATATTTGTTTAAACCGTAATTTTTTGCATAAAATTATTGACATTTAATTACATTAAATTCTAAAATATACATTGAGTAAACCTCAAAAAATAAAAACAAGGGAGATTTAAAAAAATGTTAAAAGAATTATTAGACTTAGAGTTATCCGAAGTTTCAGGCGGTAATCACACACACGACGTATACTGTGAAAAATGCGGAGGGGTAATTGCAAGAGAAGGAAAAACACCATTTGCTATAATAAGAGTAGCTTACAGGGTTACATCAGAAAATAATGTTCCCCCGCGTATATATCTTGATTATCCAGCAGTTGTTCATAACAACGATTCCTGTATAAATGATTTTATAAATTTAAAACCAGAATACTTCGAAATAATAACAGAACAAAACTTCAGAGAATCTTATACTAAAGTTGTGGGAAGAACAGGAGTATGCACAACAGATTCTGTTCCTGTTAGATAATTTAAATATAACATTTTATATATGAATTTTTATTATTAAAACTAGGGAGAATATTAAAAATGTTAAAAGAACTAACAAATTTAGAATTATCAAAAATTTCAGGTGGAGACATAGTTTGCGCAGCATGTAATAAAGAACTTGACGGCGATGAAGATATAGCTTCAATAACTCCGGTATATAACGTTTACACCATGAGAAAAAACGGTAATTTGGAGCAGTTGCCTGATACTTTTTTTAATGGCGAACCAGCGTTTGTTTGTTATAAATCCAAATGCGTAAATCAGTTTATAAGATTACAAGATCCATTTGAAATTGATGATTTTTACTGTTTTATAAACCCAACGCGAACAGAAGCTAATATAGAAGTAGTCAGTTCAAGCAGCGTAGAGTAAATCAGTTAAATATATACAACTTTTACATAAGTTTTTATTGTTAAAATTCGAGAGGAATTGTTAAAAATGTTAAGAAAACTAACAGATTTGGAATTATCAGAAATTTCAGGCGGAGAAGAACATATTTGTAATTCATGCAAAATGGAATTTAATTTCGGTCAGAAAGTTATTTGCATGTATCCAGAATACAAAGTTTACGATATTTCCGCCGAAAGATTCACAGGAAATTGTAAAGGCAATGAATCATTGGTTTGTAATAGAATGAGCTGCATACATGCATTTAGAACAAAAAGACGAGCATTTCAACTGGGAAGCAAAGTTTACATTCCAACAAAGAAACTTAAAATGGAAATAGCTAGGTTTGGTTACGAAGTATAATTTTTTATTATTTAAATCCGAAAGGAATTATTAAAAATGTTGAGAAAACTAACAGATTTGGAATTATAAAAAGTTTCAGGTGGAGAAGGAGATGCTTGCCCTTTAAGCGGTTGTTGTACTGTAAAAAGTAGATGCGATCTAGGGGAAAATTGTGCTTTTAGAGATATTCCTTCTTTGGGGAACTGTTGTACTGTGTGTAGAAAACCATTCAGTAAAGGAGAACAAATTGTCTATATATATCCAGTGTATAATGTTATAGATGCAAGAACTAGAAATTTTGTACAAACTTGTGCAGGCAATATGGCACTTACTTGTAATAGATATGGTTGCATAGTAGACTATGAAGATTTAAAAAGAAATGTACTACAAGTAGGAAATATAGTGTTTAATCCGATAGAATTTAGATATGGCTTTTACACTTATAATAGATAATTTATATGTAATGTCTTGTATATAAATTATTATTGAACGGAAAACTTTGTATGTACCCAGTTTATAGTGTTTACAATGCAACTACAAAGGATTTCATAGATACTTTAAAAACCGGTCAATTAAAAGAACCATTCTATTCGGTATATAAAGAATAATCTACATAGCGTTTAATATACTCAAAAATTTTTAAAAGTATATCCAAAGCATGTAACTGACGAAATGGGTACTCAAAGCTTTCATCCACAATGTAACAATAATATTCTTTAAGCGTAGAAAAACGATCTAAAAAATTATAATATTACTTCACATTAAAAAAACAGAATTGCTATTCATAAAAAATTTCTAAAAATTACCCGATAGTATTATGTGTTGTATGTTAGCGAGCTCTCTTTCATTATTTAATAGGAACAATTATATTATTGAATCATATTCGACAATATGTTAGTATGGGATAGTAATAATACGAAGGGAGCATTATTAATGTTACAAAAATTGTCTGATGTTGAACTTTCAAATATTTCAGGTGGAGGAAGAGAAAAAACAAATCTCGGATCATGCCATGATAATTCAAACGGAAAACATTGTACGTTTTGTAAAAGATTGCTGAGCGGAAGTGAATTTTGTGTATCTATGCCATTTATAACAGCAAGCAATACCACTGTACGTTGGTTTCCACTTGTCGGAAAATTTTGTAGTGCAACATGTGCTAAAAAATACTCTAACAGTATTCCTACTATATTCGAACTACAGTCAGGCGATAACAAAGAACCAATTAATCTTATTAAAGCACCTTATAAAAAATGTAGAATATTTAGAAATTTTAATAGCTAGAAGGAACGACTGAAAATGATTAACAAATTAAATGATACTGAACTCATTAAAATTTCAGGCGGTACAGACCAAGAAAATGAGTATTATGCTTATTTTATATTAGACCATATTTGTTCATATTGCTGTAATTATATTCATGACCCAGAAATACGTTTAATAGATGACAATGGAGAAGAATTTTTATTCTGCAGTGAAGAATGCCTCCAAAATATGGGTTTTGTTCCTATTCCAGGATGGAAATATACAAAGGATGATGACAAATGGAAAAATTTAAAAAAATAAATGATAGCAAACTATGTAAAGTAGTCGGTGGTATGGATTTTGATACGAATGCTTTACATTCACCATATTGCCATCTATGCAGACAAAAGAAAACAATTGTTGTTGCTTTTGCAAATTCAAATACATATGGTGTAATGTGTCTTAAATGTCATGAAACTAAGATAAATTTATACATACAGCAAGCTCGAATTAATGCTTTTTCTAGAAGTAGAATACCTAGCACACCTGACGAAATCGAAACTCCATGTGCTTCTCCTAAATTGAAACCGTTACCATCTTACTATTATAACGGTGGCGAATATTAATTAATACTAGAAATAATAAAGCACTCACAAATTTTTGTTCGTGAGTGTTTCTTTTTATTATAAAATTGAAATAAAAGCTGCATTTGTACCTCTTTTTCCACCGGTTTTTCTATGTGAAAAAAGTAAATCATGATTACACATAGTACATACATCAGATGTAAATATATTTTCTTTTTTCATACCAAATCTAATTAATAGCTGTTTATTTACTTCAGCAAGACTTATTTTATTTCCCTCAAAAATATACGTCTCAGGAATATTAAGTTTTTTAAATTCTTCAATAGTCTCTGAGGATACTTCAAAACAGCATTTTCCTATACTAGGTCCTAGTGCACATACTATATCATTTATAGAAGAGTTATATGTAGAAATAAACTTTTGAGCCAGTTTAACCGCTATACTTTTAACAGTTCCCCTCCACCCCGCATGAGCAAGTCCGACAACTTTCTTTTTTACATCAATCATATAAACAGCTAAACAATCCGCATGAAATGTCGCAAGGGATATTCCTATTTCATCTGTAATAAGCCCGTCGTATCCATCAAACTCGGTAAAACCATTGATTTCATTTTTATGAATACATTTTATTTTGTCACCATGAATCTGAGATGTTATTGCTAAATTTTTTCGCTCTATTCCAAATGCATTGCAAAAAATATCAAAATTTTTACTTACATTTTCAAAACTGTCTTTAGTTTTAAAACCTAAGTTCAAAGATTTAAATTCACCGCCGCTTATTCCCCCTAAACGGGTGGAATAAGCATGTTTAAAAAAATTATAGTTTTCTAAATTTTTAAAAGTTAAGTAGGAAACTGCTTCCTTAAAATTAATATTCATTGTTTTACTTTCAAATACAGACACTTTAAGAATCCTCCGAAATAAATTTTTTATTTATTTAAAATATAAATGCTTAAATTTAAATAAGCAGCATAAGTAAGCCATAAGA
>CAKUXU010000052.1 GCA_934700635.1 uncultured Eubacteriales bacterium
TCGATATCACTCCAAATACAGCAGTAACAAGCCAAAATTACCAATGGGTAAACGATATAAGTATTTTATCCACCGGAAGAATATTTTACTCAACTTTGAACGGTGAGCTTTATGCAACAAACAATGAAGGTAATTTTGAAAATTACTCAAGCATAATGAATTCAAAACCATTCCAAATAATTTCAATGAACGTTGACCAAGAAGACAATTTATACTTTAACGACTGCATAAACGGAAAATTCTGCAAATTAAATACGAAAAGCGGCATGGTTCAATCACTTTACAGTTTGGAAAATAATCTTTCCGAAAGTCTCAATATAACACTCGGAGATGTCAGAAGCGTAAAAGTAATTTCCGAAGGTGACTACTATGCGGCCTCTAAAGCATTTGACAAACCTTTTCATGTGAGATTCGGATCTAATAAATCAAAACTTGTTGGAGATTTACGAAACAAACTCTTCCCCTGGGGATATTTAATAATGTTCGGAATAATTCTTGCCGAAACTGCACTTTACTACATTATAAAATATCTACTCAGCTTTGAACTAAAAAGAATACCACTTGCAACCAGAATGATAACTCTGTTTTTACCTGTATTTGTTGCTTCTATGGGAGTTTTAGTATATGTAAACACTAAAGACGGAGTTAATGAATATATAAAGGTCTTAAGAAATGAACAAGAAAACGGTGCTAAAACAGCAGCGGATGCCATTAGCGGAAGTGATTTTGCAAAACTTAACCATGTTTCAGGATACATGAGTTCCGATTACGTAAAACTTAAAAATTTACTCCAAAAAGGTCATAAGGATATATACTCAAAAATTGGAGACAGAAGTGACTATTTGGTAACATATATAGAAAGCTACGGAAAACTCTATACAACTATAAACACAAAATATGATGTATCCTCCAGTTCATTTGATAAGCTTAAATACACTTCACCTGATATGATTTCGCCAAGATATGCTTTAGTTGATTATTTATTAGAACAAGATGAGAAAGCAACCTTATATAAAATATGGTCAGACTTGTCTGACAGATCAAAAAATCAAAGCTCCGAACATGCCACATTCAGAGACGTCTACGGTGATATTTCTGCTACATTTGCTCCAATAAAAGATACTAACGGAAATGTTGTCGGAATAGTAGGAAATTTCCTCGATGAAGAAATACACAGTCAAAGAGAATTTTGGGAAATTTTAAAGCATTCTTCAGCACTTATTTTAATAATAACCGTCCTCGTAGGATGCCTTACATGTTTTGCAATTAAATGGTCTTTAAGACCGCTAAAAAAGATCGAAAAAGCAATAGATACCATAGGAAAAGGCACATGGAATACAAGAATTTCCATAAATACAAAGGACGAGCTTGCTGATATAGCAAATGCATTTAATCTGATGTCCGAAAAAATAGAAAGATATACTTCAAACTTAATAAGACTAAATAAAGAATATATAAGATATGTTCCGCAAGAAATATTTAAACTCATGGACAAAGAAAAAATAACCCAAGTAGATCTTTACAATCACAAGGTCGTTGAAATGAATGTTATTTACCTTAGTTTCAATATCTCATCAAAAGGATGTTTTGATTTTGAAAAAGAAAATGAAATATTCGAAGCTGTAAACACAAGCTACGATGAACTTTTCAAAATAGTTCAAAAAAATAAAGGTATTGTTCAATCATTTACAGGACTCGATGCAGTTATACTATTTCCAGAAAGCGCAAATGATGCTTTAAGTGCTTCTATCCAGTTCAAAGAAGTGCCTCTTCCCGAAGAAATAAAACAAAGAATGCATATAACTCTGGGCCATGGAGATGCTTTAATAGGAATTTCAGGAAACGAAGACAGAAGAGGTGCTATTGTTATCTCGGATGAAATTGTTCAAATGTTTAATATTGATTCAAGACTCAATCTTTTGGGAATAGACCATATAGCTACAGGAAATATTATAAACTTAATAGATAAAAATTTACCATTCCAATATAGATACATCGGTAAAGCCGGAAATTCCACCGATTCAGGTTACGAAGATATATACCAAATTATGAACGGATTAAACAAATATTCTCAGGATTTATACGCTTCAACAAAAGAGATTTTCGAAAAAGGAATAAAACTCTACCTTCAAGGTGAATTTCCAAAAGCACGCAAAATGTTTACAGATGTTTTGAGAGTAAATGAAAACGACAAAGTAAGTGTAAAATATATGATGATGTGCGACGAAGAATCTTCAAAACAAGAAAAAAATCCAGAATCAATTCAAGATTTTACTGGATATATAATATAGCAAATCACTTAAATGAATAGGATGAGAAAATTATGTCAGTATTTAAAGATATAATGTCAAGAATTTCTACAACCCTTCAAACTCAAATAACCGCTATGACAGCTTTTTTAGTCGATATTCAAAACTCTGCTACCCGTGTTTCACAATTAATCCAGCAAAAAATTCAAAAATTTTTCCAAACTCTTCTCGGTGAGCCAAAAAGTAAAAAAGATTACTGGAGAGTTTTTGGAATATACCTTTCAAAAAGGTTTGTTTGTATTTCAGCCGTCGTTATAGGTGTAGCGGTATATTTAATTACATTTCATGCTATTCCCTGGGCGGAAGGAAAGCTTTGGACCGCAAATTTGAAGTTGGATACCGCTAAATATACAAAATTTAATGGAAAAGCAAAAGTTTATGATCCAATGGGAAAACTTGTTTTTGAAGGTTCATTACAAAATGGATCTCCCGAAGGTCAAGGAACACAATACGATTCTTCTGGAAATGTGGTATATAAAGGAAATTTTGAAGCTGGAAAATACAGCGGCGAGGGTGAACTTTATGATTCTACCGGTACACTCATATACAGTGGCTCTTTCAAATCTAATTTATACGAAGGGTCCGGAAAACTTTACAATTCTATAGGAAAGCTTATCTACACCGGTGAATTTGCAGCGGGACAAAAATCAGGCAGAGGCACACAGTATAACCCCGATACAGCACTTAAAAAATATTATGGAGAACATGCAAACGATGTTCCAAACGGTAATGGCGTAGAATACGAAGAAGACGGTACCTCGGTACGTTATGAAGGAAGTTTTAAAGATGGAGTTTATGGCGGTGAAGGAAAACTTTATTCAAATAATGCATTGAAATATTTTGGAAATTTCGCAAAAGGAATATATAACGGAAACGGTAACCTTTACGATATTGATACCGGAGTATTAACATATACAGGTGAATTTAAAGACGGTCTTTATGACGGCTCTGGTATACTTTATGATCCAACAACACAAGTTATTATTTACTCAGGTGAATTTTCAAAAGGTAAAAAACAAGGCTCCGGTAAATCATATGACAAGCTTGGATCGGAACTATTTGCAGGTAACTTCCGAGGCGATAGCATAGATTACATTGCGTATCTTAAAAAGACTCCCGATGATTTTTCTAAAGAATTTGGTCAAGAAACATATAAAACAGAAACAAATGGTAAAATGATGATTACTTACAAAAATTTAGACGCTTCCGCAGTGTTTAAAGTAGACGAGGAAAAAGGAGAATATGTTTGTGAAAAGATATTCTTAGGAACAAACGAAAAGTTTATGGGACTTGGCTCAAGCAGTAGTGCTATAGAAAGAAGATCTGTTATGGGTGATCCTTTCTCTTCTATAAACTACAGTTGTCCTGAATACTATAAAAACGTATTTGCAAATTTAGGAATAAATATAAATAACATCAAATCTATTCCGTGTGATAAATATGTCCTTGATAACTATTTCATCAGATTTTATTTTAATGAGGGTCGTACAGAACTTAAATGTATAGAAATATGCTCAATGTGATAATAAAAAATTATGTAAAATAAAAATTTTAGTTGATATGTTTTTAATTTTAAATTATAATACTTATTGAAAGGGGATAGCTAAATGACAGAAAATATGAAAAAGGTAATAAAAATTATAAGTGAAAATACAGAAGTATCAAATAAACTTGAAACTATTGAAGATGAAGAGTCAGTATATGAATTTTTCAAGGATTTAAATCCTGAAATTACATTAAAAGATTTCAAAGAAGGACTGGAAGAACTTTTTTCTAACCATGAAGAATTACAAAATGAAGATTTATTATATATTTCTGGCGGAGAAATGAAATCAAAAGCTTTAAATAAAACTATGGCTGGAGTTTTAGCAGCACTTTCGATAGGTTCGTCTTTTCCAAGTAAAACAAGTGCATATCAAGCACCTAATCAGACATCTAAAACTTATAGTATTAATACTAAAAGTAAATCATTTCTTTCTAATAAGAAATATTTAATAGGTGTAGGCGCAGCAGTTTTAGCAGCTATAGGAATCCCAACAGCAGTACTAACAATAAAACATTTTACTAAAAAGAACAACGAACCAAATAAAGAAGAACATAATGAAGATACAAGTAACCAAGTTTCCGCTAAAAATGAATCTACTCCTGCTAAAAAACAACATAGTCCACTCATTTCTCCAATAGAAAAAATATCAGGATTTACCGGCATACGCAATGAAGGAAGTACATGCTATTTTAATTCTGGTTTGCAGCTTCTATTTCAAATTCCTGAAATAAGAAATAATAATTTTAATAATTTGTCTTCAGACGAAGTATTGAAAACTCAGCTGAACGGAATTAAAACTTTGGTTAATGAACTTCAAAAACAAAAAAATAATGCTGAGCAAGCAAGAAACACTTTCATTAATGGATTTATTTCAAAAATTAGTGGAGAAACTGAATTAACTCAAGCTGTTAGAAAATTCGATTTACAATCTTGCAAAAATAAAATACAAGAGTTAGAATCCAAACGCAAAGATTTATACAGTAATAAAAATTACGGAGAAGCTACTAAAGTATCTCGTGAAATAGATGTATATAAAATCATAGAGTGTTTAATACAACTATTTTCAACTGATACTGTTCTAAAAGATGAGGAAAAAATTGATAAGGTATGTTCTTTATTTAACATAATTGACGGAAGTGAAGAAAAACTAAATTCAGTATTAAATATTTTATTAAGTGAAAATGAAGCTACTAGAAATTCAATCTCGAGTCTTTTTAAAGACATACAACCACAATATGAAAACTTAAAAAATAACTATTCAGACACAATTGTTAAACTTACAGAAATCAAAGGAAATGAAAATATTATTGAAACCGAAGAAGAAAAAGAACAAAATCGTAAAAACTTAGAAAATTTGAGTAAAATAATGACTAAACTTAGTAACAAAGAAGCTCCGAATGACATAATGAAAAATATACTCACTGACCATAATGTTTATGGTCAAGAAGATGTTTCCAGAGTTATAGAATCGTATTTTACTGGTATTCCAAGAGAACTGGTTTCAATAAAAAATTTAGAAGTATCAAATCCTGAAGCAATAGATAAAAATTTACTTGAAAAAATTCCTTCAAAATATAAGTTGATTGGAATTAATAAATATCTTGATAATAAAAAAATCATAGGAAATATGAACGTACCCGAAACAATAGAGGATGTTCACGGACAAAAGTACGAATTGGCTTCAGTATCAATTTATAGCAGTGGTAGCGGAAAATACGGGCATTATTATGCTTATTCAAAGAATGATAATGGAGATTGGTATGAAATTAACGATAGTACAATTACACGTAAAGGATCATATGAAAATATAAAAAATGATGTGTTTGAAAATGCCAGGTTGGCACTGTATAGGCC
>CAKUXU010000053.1 GCA_934700635.1 uncultured Eubacteriales bacterium
GATCAGTATGCCTAAAATAATATATTGAAAATTCTTTCCTAGCATTTTTAATACATTCAAATACTTAAAGCATACAAAAATCTGAACAAAACATACAATTAGTTCCGAAACAAGAGTTGCATATACAGCTCCTACTGCATCAAATTTCCTTATCAATGAATAATTCAAAATCAGATTAATAAACGCTCCAATAAATACTGATATAATATAGTATTTTTCGTTATCATTTGGAATTAAAATCTGATTTACTAAAACTGTTGAAATAGCCTTGAAGAAAATCACAAATGCTAAAAAAGAAACAAGTGAAACGCATGGTAGAAATTCTTTGCCAAAGAAAAGTGGAACGAATTCCTGAGATACTGCCAGAATTCCAAAGGCAATTGCTGAACACATAAACATTACTAAAGAAATTGATTTTTGTACCACTTTCTTATATTCCATTATTTTGTTCTCAGAAATCAATGATACAATACGTGGCAATGATACTGTTCCCAATCCAGTAATAACTCCTAACGGTATATTAACTATTTTATCCGCACTGGAATAATATCCCACCTGTTCATATGTACTCAATAAACCTAGCATCGTTTTGTCCATTTGCTGATAAATACTCATAGCAACAACCGGAATAAATAATGCAATACAGGGTTTTATATGAATAATCATTTCATAAAAAGTAGTTCTTGTTCCTTTAACATATTTTTTCACCTGTGAAACAAGATATACGTCACTCAAAATTGTTCCTATTACTAAAATAAACGCATATATCAATATATCTTTTCGCGTTTTCACAAATATAAATATACCCAACAATGTAATTAATTTTATAATCAGGTTTCTGGTAACGGTCAATTTAACTTTTTCAAGCCCCCAGAAAAACCAATTTATATCTATGAAACAATTTATAATCCATAAAGATTCTATAAGATATAATGGTTTATTTTCCGGAATACACAAACTTACAAATAATAAATAGATGGCAACTATTACCGTTGCCATCAAACACTGTAATTTTCTTATACTAGAGAACGTATGAGCCAACTCATTTTCATTATGTTTTGTGGCCGCAATCATTTTACTGCCATAATTATTGAAACCAAGCATTGCAAAAATTGTAAAATAATTTGCGATGTTAGCAACATATGTATACGTTCCCAATTGCTCTGCCCCCAGAACACGATTAATATATGGTGTTGTAATTAAAGGTAATACCGTTGCCAACACCTGGTATCCCGTCTGATAGACAAAATTCTTCTTCAGACTAGCCACAATCTGTCCCTCACTTTATGTTTACTTTCCTATTATTTGAATTCTTTTTTTCTTATTTTTATATCGTTTCACTATATCAGAAAAATATTTTGCATTAGAATATTTATATACTTTATTTGCACCTGTTTTCTTTTTTAATTCTACTGCCTTTTCTAACCAGAATTTAGGATAATCAATTACAAATTGCTGAACCAATGCCCTTTCAAGTTCTAATAACTTCTCATATTCTTCTGGATGACTATTCAAATAATTAATTTTCTCTATTGCATCTTCTGAATTAAATACCCAAGCTTCTTTCGGAAGTACCTGTCCACAAATAATATCACTCGGAGAAAGCAAAACAACCGTTCCTAATGAGATCGCTTCAATAGCTCCATTTCCTCTTGTCTGCCTTCCTCCAACTTTTAAGTAATATTTTGCTTTATACATTTCAATAAGATTATTCTTTATATTTTGTTTATGAACTAAAATAGGTTCTCCTGTAGCTTTACTTATTGGTTCAAATTGTGGAATATTTTTTACTGGCCTTTCGGTAGTCGTGTTAATTTCTCCATAAATTCCAGATTTTTCTACTTCACCCAATTCGTTATGTAAGACTCTCGCCAAATGATCTTTATTAACAAAAGTATATGGAAAATCAATCACTCCATGTACCAGATCATTTTCCCCACGTATCAACTGATTTAAGCAGACATCATATCCAAAATAAACTTTGTCTAACATGAAATTAGCCTCTCCAATCATATATGCCCACAATACTTGAGGATACTTTTGAACAATTTGTGTTGGTACAGAAACATTTATTGAAATGACTGCGTCATATTTTTCCCAATTAATGTCACTACATTTAACAGCATAATATCCATTTGGTTTATCACTACCTGGCTCATGAAAATCCATTCCCTTAACAGCCTTAACTGTCTGCGTTTTCAATTTTCGAAACTCCTTAACCATTTTAGGCATAACCTTTTCCCACATATGGCATTCTGGAGTATTTTCTTCTTCTACAATATAAAAATCACAATCATATTCATCAAATAAACTAATCGGACCAACACGACCTGCCGACGAATACAATAATTCTACCGGTGACATATCTTCATTTCCAACGTAAAGATCCTGATATACATCCTGTTTTACTAACGCAATTTTCATCTTTGTTTTCTCCACTTTTGTTTTCTACTTTTCACGAGCAGGTATACCAACTGCTTTTTTATTTGCCGCAATATTTTTTAATACGACTGCATTTGCACCAATAATTACATTATCTTCTATGATACATTTTCCTAATATTTTTGCCCCAGTTCCTATATAGACTTGATCTTTAATAATTGGAGTTCCCTCATTTCTTCCTTCTTTTGCTCCAATTGTTACATTTGACATTATCGTACAATTTTTCCCTATTGTTGCTTCACCTGTAATGACAATTCCTACTGGATGTCCAATAGCAAAACCTTCATCTATTTTTGCATTATATCCAATATCACAGCCATGTTTTTTAATATTTCTATTTTGAATTATCTTTGCTAGAATAAAAAGTTGTTTTCTGTATAACCAATTAGAAAACCTGTAATCTTTTACAGCCGCTACTCCTTTTGAACTAAAACAAAGTAAAAAATAGTTCACAATCGACCACTTTCTTCTTGTACTTCTTGCACAATCAAGTTTTATCAAGTCAAACATTTCTTAACTTCCTCGTTCTATATTTTTTTCCATCAACAGCACCACTTAGCATCCAAAATAACATACTGGCCACGCCTGGGCCAAACGGGGGAAAGCATTCAAAAACTGACATTATTATATAAAAAACAGAAATAACAACTACATTCTTTTCTAACAAATAGTCCTTTTCTCTATTTTGCCGCTTTCCATAAAAAGTTCTAAAATTTAGATACATTCTATTTGCTATCAGTCCAAACAAACATAAACCACCAAAAATTCCTGACTGGGCAAGAACCGCTAAATAAAAATTATCCACATAATAATCACCCACCCCAAAACAAAAATATTTCTGAAAAACATCAATTGCATCTTTCCAATATTGAGTACGTCCACTAGAAAATGTAGCTATGTTTATTCCTGAAGCATTTGAATATTTATTTATTAAAAATGCTTGTTTTATAATATCTAAAATAAATTCTGAATTAAATATTACGCAAACTATTAGAGCTATAAGACTTAATTTTATGATTTTATTCTGTAATTTATTCCCCACTAAAATTGTATAAATCAAACAGATTCCTAATGCAATTAACGCACTCCTAGATTGAACATATAATAAAGGTACTATTAACAATATTGTTCCTGCTAGTTTTATAACTATCTTTTTTCTTTTTTCACACTGATAATTTATCCAAAATTCCAAAAAACCACAACCTAGTAATTGACCTAAAGTATTTTTGTGTGAAGATCCTGTCATTAAATAAACTTCACTACTCATCCACGTTGTAACATTTCCATTTACCCGTGTAATAATAATGTATATAGCTAATATAAAAATCATTACTCTATATACATTCAAAGTACACCATATAAGTTCTTCCTCCCTACAAGCTATAAAAAAAAATATATAATATATCATTGCTGACATTGGTACTAATTTTACAAATGTGGAAATTGCTGTGTTTCCTCCACTCAATACAACCAACATTTGCATTATGAAAAATCCACCATATGTAATTATAAAAAGTTTCATATAGTCTGTAAGAATAAAACTCTTTTCTACATATATAACAAAAACAGCAGCTAACCCCCATACGATATAAGTAATTGGTGTCATGATGCTTTTATTAACATCTGGAAACTGTGATAATAACGCAATCATAATAACTATTCCAAAAAATACTTTTTGCTGTTTATATTTTGATATTTTATTCAACATATTTTCCTCTTATATTAATACTCTACTATAAGCAACTGCCATATTTTCTATTGAATACTCCTCTATCATTTTCAAAGATTCTTTTCCCATCTTTTGTTTTATTTCAGGTGTTTCAAAGAAAAGAGAGAGTTTTTTATTTAAATTACGAGATATTTCATTTTCATTCTTTATATTTAAAATAAATCCATTTTTGTAGTTTTCTACCAACTCTTGTCCTGCAACACATGCATTAGTTGTAATTACTGGTAAGCCATAATTCATAGCCTCATTTATTACAAGTCCCCAAATATCTTCTCTCGTAGGCAATACAAAAATATCTGCTGCCTTATAATACTCTGATAATTCTTCATTTTTCATAAAGTCCATAAAATATACATGCTGTAATTTTTTTTCTGCTACAATTCTTTTATATTCTTCCGTTGGTTTTCCTCCAATCAAACACAATGCCACCTCATCCGACATTCCTTCCATTGCATTTAAAAGTAAATCCCAACCTTTTCGATAAATAAACTGTCCAACCCCTAAAATCAAATATTTTTCTTTTATATTTAATTTTGTTTTTAGTTTTTCTTTTTCTTTTTCAGTAATTATTTTTCCTATATGGTTACTTTTCTTATATGAAGTAAATGGATATCTGTAAATAATATTTTTCTTTGCGCCATAGTGCTCTAAATATTTATCTGACATATCACTCGGACTAAAATATCCTTTTGCTCCAGAAATCAAAAATGTTTTATACCATTTTTTTAGTTTTATTTCTTTATATTTTATAATTCCGCCATCAGATGACAGATAATATGGAATTCTCCTAAACTTAAAATAAATCAATAATGCCATTTCTGTCATGTAAGAATAAGACGTCAAAACAATCCTGTCATAATTTCCTTTAATTGCTTTAAAAATACTCCAATTAATTTTATTCTCTTTTATGTTTCCATCAGACAAAAATATGGCTTTGAAATTTTTTATCTCATCAAAATTATAGTTAAATTTTATTCCCTGATCAGCTGCTCCTTTTGCCTCAAAAACAACCGTTAAATCTACTTTTTTCCCTAATTCATTATAAAAATCTATCCGATAAGGTACTGGAATATTTGTAACAAACAATACTTTCATTTAGTTATTGGCCTTTCTTTAAATAAAACTCCTGTAATTTTTCAGATTCATCAACGATTGAATATCCTGCCTCTTTTATTTGTTCTGCATTGCCGTTGTTTCTTTTTCCTGTTGATCTAATTATCTCGTCCACCCATTTCTTCTCGTCTAAACTTAGAAAATTTGTATTTGCACATATTTTTGTTTCTCTTGTTACCTGATCTGACAAAATACATTCTAACCCATTTGTCTGAGCCTCTATTGCAACAAAGCATAAACCTTCAAATCGCGACGGAAGAACAAATAAGTCAAACGCATTATAAAATTCAAATACATTATCGACCGATCCTAAAAATACAATACTCTTCTCAACTTTTCTTTCTTTTGCAAGCTCATCGAC
>CAKUXU010000054.1 GCA_934700635.1 uncultured Eubacteriales bacterium
CCCGGAACGGGCTCGAACCGTCGACCTCTAGCGTGACAGGCTAGCGTTCTAACCAACTGAACTACCGGGCCATTTTCAGAAACTGGTGGGAACAACAGGACTCGAACCTGTGACCCCTTGCTTGTAAGGCAAGTGCTCTAACCAACTGAGCTATGCTCCCTTGAAATCCAATAACACTAAGTTGAATCTCGAGTTTTTTATAACTCTCAAGCACCAGCATTTAGATAATACCATTTATCAAATTTAATGTCAAGTATTTATTTAAAATTTTTTGACATTTTACGTTATAATTAATCAAGTCAAAAAGTGCAATTTTTTATGCAAAATGTGGAATATTAATTATTTTCTTCTTTCCGGTCTAAGTTTAGGGCGTATATCCTTACCTAAAAATTCCAATATTTCATAACTTCCCAAAACTCTTGAAACGATTTGAGGACTATATTTTTTACAAAATTCCTCAATCGACAGATTTGTACTTATTATAATAGGTCTTTGAAATATAAGTCTTGTGTCGATAATGTCGTAAAGAGAAGAATTTGAAAATCCGGTTGAAAATTCTGTACCCAAGTCATCTATAATAAGTAAATCACAGTTTATAAAATCTTCCCTACTACTTGAGAAAGATTTTGCGGAAATATTTTTAAATCTTTCATTCTCAAGAGTAGAAATCATATTCCAGGCAGAAGTATATATGACATTATACCCATTATTTATAACTTCGCTAGCAATCGAAAGAGAAAGGTGTGTTTTTCCTAGTCCTGTTTTACCCATAAACAGCATACTTTTAGACTTTAAATTAAAATTTTTTACATATTCTCTGCAATATTTGAGTATATCATGCATACGTCTTTTTGGTGTTAACTTATTCCCAGAAGCTTCAAAATCAGGATAATATTCAAGAGAAAAACTATTAAAATTACAATTTCCAAGTGGAGAAACAGAATTAAATTTTTTATATGATTCTTTCTTCAAAAGGTCCTTCATGCATACACACATTTTTCCATTTACATATCCTTCGTCTTTACATTTAGGACACTTATAACTTATTTCAAAATAATTACTTGGTATTCCTGCACTCATCATTATTTCAGAAAGTTCTTCATTTAAGCGATCATTTTTAGCTTTAAGTTCAGTAAGTGCATTCCGAACTTCCTTTCCTTGAACAACCGCTCTTGCGATATTAATAGAAGTCTTTGCAATTTCAGACTCTATTTCTTTTGCTCTTGGGAATCTGGTATAAAAAATTTTCTTTTTTTTCTCTAATTTTTCTCTGGCAGACAATCTTATATTGTAAAGCTCATTGTCTACTTTTTCATAAATTTCTTTGTCGTAACTCATAAGCACCTTTCGATTTCCCTATTGTTATAATTTTGAGTATTCAACTTTCAAAAGGATTGTAATTTTTAAAGTCTTCAATACTATATGAATTTGAATTCATTCCTAATTTTTCTTGGCGATATTCTTTCTGATATTTAATAACTTGCTCCGGAGCTGATATCCCTTTAAGGTACCATCTTTTTAAAATGCCGTCCATATATCTTATGTTGTATCTTCCTTTTGTGTCAACACATATTTCATAAGCATACCTTACCAAATTTTCTTTACATTTCCATTCGTTGTGCCATCTTAAAACGGCTTCTTGCTCCTGAGAAGTTGGAGAACGATGTTCAATACCTATAATGCTTTCAAATTTTTTCCAAAGTATTCTTGTTTTATCAAGATCATTTATTTTTTTCTCTGCCTTCTCAATGCTGTCTATTTCTTCTCTCGCCCATCGATTGCCCATGCTTTCAATAAATCTTATATTTCCTTTCCCTATGCTTACAGCATATTCGATAAGCATAAGTATAACATCCGAAGGAAGACCTTCATTGTCATGAAGCATAATTAAAACTGCACTGTCAGTACCCGAAATGGGTCTGCCGAGAGCCATCTCAGATTCCTTTATAAGCGTACTTATCTCTGTTGACTCTCTTATTCTCGAAGCAACATGAAAGCCACTCGGCCTTTTGTATTTTAAATTTTTATTTTCAAAATTATTTTGTACCGAATTTTCGGAAACTTCTTCTAAATCTTTATTTTCACCTAAACAAAAAATACCAAGATTCATCCACTTTTTTACAGAATTCTCAAATTCTTCTCTACTTATACCTAAAAAATCCGACGCTTTTTTTTCATTTACTTCTTTATTTCTTAAAATCCAAAGCAGGGTTTTTAAGTCAGATAAACTTGAAGATTTTATATACTTGTCAACTACATTACACGGGACAGCAAATATAAATTCCCATTGACCGAGATTCAATTTATACTCCAAGTTTTTCTCACTTCCTTAACTGTTAATATCTCCGAAATAAATATCATACCAAATAATGAAAATATAAATTGTCCAAATTTTACGACTGTTATCTGTTTTGCCCGTATAATGATCCTCTAAGATCGAAATGAGCTCTTCGCAATTAAAAAATTTTTCCGCAGTTTCAGAAAGAAATGCCTTTTGTACTATCTCATAGTATTTTTTATCTTTAAGCCAAACTCTTGTAGGAACAGGAAATCCAAGCTTTTTCTTCTGAGCTGTTTCAATCGGGAGCCTTTTAGAAGCAGCATGACGAAGAGCATATTTTGTGTTTTCTTTGCAAACTCTTAATTTTGTAGGAAGTTTCGAAGCAATTTTAAATACTTCTCTGTCTAAGAAAGGAACACGAAGTTCAAGAGAATTTGCCATGCTCATTCTATCGGCTTTTAAAAGTATATCCCCTATCATCCATGTATTTATATCTAGATATTGCATTTTGGTTACATCGTCATAATTTTTAGCTCTTTCATAAATACTTTCACACATTTTAGAAGGGTTACTTGCCAATGATTTATCTTTAAGAATTTTTTCTTTTTCTTCTTTAGAAAACATGTACGCATTTCCTATGTATCTTTCAGTTAAATCTTTGGATCCCCTTATAATATAATTTTTTCCTTTAAATCCAAACGGAATTTTATTTACAATTTTAGCTAAAAATTTTCTGAAACTTTTCGGGAAAATCTTATTGTATACATTAAAAGAACTTGGTTCATGATAAATATTGTAACCTCCGAAAAGCTCGTCCGCTCCCTCACCAGAAAGAACTACTTTAACATGTTCGCTTGCAAGTTTCGAAACAAAATAAAGGGCAATACATGAAGGATCCGCAAGAGGTTGATCCATATGATATTGGACTTTTTTTATTGAATCCCAAAACTCTTCGGAAGAAATGATTTTATGAAAGTGATTTACTTTTATTTTTTTAGATAAATTTTCTGCCCATGATATCTCATTATATCTTTTTCCATGCTCAAACCCGACTGTAAATGCTTTTTGACCTTCAAAATATGATGCAACATAACTGGAGTCGATACCGCTTGACAAAAAGCATCCTACTTCTACATCGCTTATTCTGTGAGCCTCAACCGAATTTTTAAAAGCTTCCTCTATTTCTTTTGATGCTTTTTCAAGAGACAAATTTTCATCTGCCTCAAATTTAGCTTCAAAATATCTTTCTATCGAAATTTTACCGTCTTTGTAAGTCAAAGTATGTCCGGGCATAAGGCAATTTATTCCTTCGAAAAATGTTTCTGGAGGGAAAGCATATTGAAAAGAAAGATAATTATCAAGTGTTTTGTAATTGAATTTCTTTTCAAATCCAGGGAATAAAAGTATGCTTTTAATTTCGGAAGCATAAATAAACGTTTTTCCAAAAATTGTATAATGAAGCGGTTTTATACCAAAAGGATCTCTTGCAAGAAAAAGAGATTTATTTTGTCTGTCCCAAATAGCGAATCCAAACATTCCCCTGAGCTTTTTGACAATATCTTTTCCCCATTCTTCAAAACCATGAATTAAAACTTCTGAGTCTGTTTGAGTATAAAATTTATGCCCTTTTTCAACCAATTCTTTTTTTATTTCTTTGTAATTATAAATTTCTCCGTTAAAAGTCAATACCAAATTATTTGTCTCGTTATAAATTGGCTGTTCTCCGCCTTCGAGATCTATTATGCTAAGCCTTCTGAAACCCATTGATATTTCCTTGTCGATAAAATAGCCAGCATCATCAGGACCTCGATGAATTATTATACCAGTCATATTTTCAATAGTTTTAGATTTATCGGGAGCGTCTCCAACAAACCCACATATTCCACACATGTTAATAATTCCTCCAAAATATGTTTTTTAAAATAAGTAGACCCATTATACAATATAAAGTATCACTTTGCAATCATGTTTGATAATTTGGATTAAAATATTGACTTTTATAAAATAATTAAATACAATGTATACAAAAAGAAATCAAGGATATGAAAAATGATGTTTACAATTCATATAATAAAAATTACCATTCACATACATTTTTCAATGCCATATCAAATTAAATAATAATTAAAAGAAATAAATTAAATAATTGTTTTCATAAAGGAGGTATTAATATGGGTAAAGAAACACTTTTTACCAAAATAAAAAATTTTATATTCGGTGAAGTTTTCCCAGGTGTGCCGCTGGCTTTTCCATATAGTAAATTTAACAAAAAAATTCTTTCTGTTAAAGTTTCGGACAGCATATGCAGGTCTTTGGACATGTACTTAAAAAAAATAAATACCACCGACAGAGACGCTGCTATCAACCAAATTGACTCTCTGACGGAGTTTAGAGAAAATGCAACGGAGTTCTCAGAACTGCTAATTAAAAAACTAACAGAATATAAAGGTATAATTGAAAAAGCAAATACACACATCAATAATTCTGAAGTATTCAACTATTTTAATACAAAACATATTATATACCAAAAACTATTGGAAATTAAAGAAAATAGCAAGCCAAATCCTGCTTTCTCTACTAAAAGCTTAAAAGAAGTCGTTGGTCACGGATCAACTGCTCAATATTTTAAATTTAAAGATAAATCTCTTGAGGACTTTCAAAAAGGAATGTGTAAATGTATCGATTATACATTTACAAATCTTAATGACAGCGACTTTGATTTAACTAAGCTTGGAATAGATTTAAAAAGTCTTGAAAAAAAATACAATTTGGCACTTAATTCAAAACCTTATGCAGATCTTGAAAAAATGGCAAAAGCAGTTGAAGGAAAAGTTGATGAAAAACAAAAAAATATCGGAACTATTCTAAAAGAACATTTAGAGAAAAACGGAAAATATTCATATCCAGGTGCAATAGGAATAGACAAATTGCTTGAAGTTTCAAAGAAGTATAGAGAAATAGCCGACAGATCCCGTGGTCAAAATATAACATTGTTCATCGAAAATGCCAGTTTATATTTGACCTACTATAATGCTGTTCAAAAACTAAACAACGAATCTAGTGACGTAAAAAAACTTCTTTCAAATTATTCTAATCTAAACAGACTAATGGATCAATTATTTAAAAAATCCAAAGAATATGAAAGTTCTATAGAAAAAATTAAAAAAAACCTTGAAAGTACAACTTCTAACAAATGTAGTAAAAACAGTAAAAAATATTTAAAACAAAAAAATAAATGCGAAAAAATCATTTCGGAATTAGAATCGCAATTAAAATCATATAACGAAAATTTGAGGAAAATAGAATCACTTAAAAAAGATTCCAAAAATATAGAGAAACTCAATAC
>CAKUXU010000055.1 GCA_934700635.1 uncultured Eubacteriales bacterium
AAGAAAACCTAACAAACATTATGAAAGAATCCATTCAAGCTGCCAATGCTTTCGTTTTTAATAAGTCAATGAAAAATGAACTTTTAAGAGGAATGGGTACGACTGTTGTTTTAGCGGTTGTTAAAAATATGAATCTTTATGTTATGCATGCAGGCGACAGTAGGGCCTATATTATTTCAAATGAAGGGATATCTCAAATAAGTGTTGATCATTCTATAGTTCAGGAAATGATAAACAGTGGAGAAATAACTAAAAAAGAAGCTAAAAATCACATGCAAAAAAATATAATCACAAGAGCTTTGGGTATAAATGAGGTAATAAAATTTGACTTCAATAAGATACCTTTAAAATATGGAGATGTAGTTTTAGTTTGCACTGACGGTCTTTCAAATCATCTAGATGACAATGAAATATACCATATTTTTAAAAATAAAAATTTCAATGATGTAGCGAAATCTTTAATTGATAAATGTAATAGTCGTGGCGGAAAAGATAATATAACTGTTTCTTTGATAAAATGTTAAAAAGCGATTTGGATAGGAGAGAAAAATCTTGGATAAATACACTGGTAAAAGATTAGATGCAAGATACGAAATACAAGAGCTCATAGGAGTTGGCGGCATGGCCGTTGTTTATAGAGCTTATGATATTATAGAAGATAAAATAGTTGCAATAAAAATTCTTAAAGATGAGTTTTTAGGAAATAAGGAATTTGTTCGCAGATTTAAAAATGAATCTAAAGCAATAGCTGTGTTGTCACATCCGAATATAGTGCAAGTTTATGATGTAAGTTTTGGAACAAAAATTCAGTATATAGTTATGGAATATATAGACGGCATAACACTTAAGGAATACATCTCTCAAAGAAAAATAATAAACTGGAAAGATGCAGTGTATTTTGTTAATCAAATTCTTTCGGCTTTGAAGCACGCACATAGCAAAGGGGTCATTCATAGAGACATAAAACCTCAAAATATAATGCTTCTTAAAGATGGAACTATAAAGGTAACTGATTTTGGAATAGCAAGGTTTTCAAGAAACGAAACCCAAACAATGACCGACAGAGCTATAGGATCAGTTCATTATATATCTCCGGAGCAAGCAAAAGGTAGTGTTATTGATGAAAAAGCAGATATTTATTCCGTTGGTGTAATGCTTTATGAAATGCTTACGGGTAAACTGCCATTTGAAGCAGACAATGCGGTTTCGGTTGCTATAATGCAAATGCAAGCTAAACCTAAACCTTTAAGAGAAATTAATTCTGAAATACCTCTAGGACTCGAACAGATAACTTTAAAAGCTATGGAAAAAAATCCTTCTGCTAGGTATCAGACTTCTGAGGATATGCTTTCGGATTTAAAAAAATTTGAGGAAAATCCTGAAATAAGCTTTGATTTTAAATGTTTCGTAGATGATAATCCTACTAAATTTGCTATCGATTCGAAAAGCCAGGATTATGGGGATAAGTTTAGCACTGAAGAGGAAAAAAAGAAAAAAACCAAAACAGGTATTATCGCTACTTCAATAGCTACTGCAGTTGGAATTTTTGCAATACTATTTGTTTTTCTGGCGTGGTTTAATTCATGCGGAAACAGTTCAGCAAAAGATGTAGATGTTCCTAATTTTATAAACATGAAGCTTTCTGATGTTCAAAATAATCCTGAATATAAATTTGTTTGGAAAGTTGAATCCGTTTATGATTCTTCAAAGCCTGAAGGGGTAATAATAGACCAAGACCCTTCACCCGGATCAAAAAAAATAAAAGAAGGATCAACAATTTCTTTGAAAGTTAACAGTTCTGGTGTTTTGGTTACTGTTCCTACAGTTAAAGGAATGACTGAAGAAGTAGCAAAAAATAAAATTTCAAACCTTGGTCTTAAATATGAAATTTTAACAGTAAATGATTCCGAAGTTGTGGAAGGACTAGTTTGTAAAGTTGATCCAAGAGAAGGAACTAAAATAACTGCAGATACAACAGTGAGACTTTTTATAAGTAAAGGTCCGGCTGAAGAAAAAGTTATAGTTCCAAATATTATAGGAAAAACAGTTTCAGTTGCTAAATCCGAAATTGCAGCTGCAGGACTAAAAGTTGTTGATGCGGTTGCTTATGAAGACAGTGATGAATTTTCTAAAGATATAGTTCTTTCAATTAGCCCATTACCAGGAAATGAAGTTTCGAAAGGGTCTCAAGTTAAAATTACCGCAAGTTCTGGAAAGAAAAAAGAAAAAACAGTTGAAGTTTCTGTGGATTTGCCTTCCGACATAGATAATGAAGTTGATGTTGTTATGTATGTTGATGGAGAAAAGAAAGATTCAAAAACAGTTATTCCTAAAGATGCTCATACGTGCAATTTTAAGGTAAATGGTTCAGAAGGAAAAAAAGAAATTAAAATTAAAATAGACGGTCAATTATACAGGTGCTATGAGATTGATTTTAATTCTAATAAAAATAATTTAAAAACAACTTATATGGGAAACTACAAATCTCCGAAGTTAAAAGAGCAAAATACTGAAGTTGAAGATGAATATTCAATATTTGTTGACTGAGTTTTAAATTATATGTAAAATAAAACCGGAATTAATAAATTAGAGAGGTGCTAACATTTTGGATAAAATAGTGATATCAGGAGGTAACAAATTAAGAGGGAAAGTCAGCATAAGCGGAGCAAAAAACGCCGCCCTTGCTATCATTCCTGCTGTTTTACTTTCTGATGGAGTTTGTGTTATAGAGAATTTACCTAATATTAGTGACATAACACTAATGTGTAAAATATTAAAAGATTTAGGTGCAGGTGTAAAATTTATTAGAGAGGGAACAATAGAAATAGACCCCAGAAAAGTTAAATGTTCAGTGGCGTCCTATGAGCTTATGAGAAACATGAGGGCTTCTTGTTACCTTTTAGGAGCTCTTTTAGGAAAATTCGGCAAATCTATTGTTTATCTTCCGGGTGGATGTGATTTTGGAATTCGACCAATTGATCAACATCTAAAAGGATTTGAAGCTTTGGGAGCAAAATGTGCGCTTGACGGCGGAATGGTCAAGGTTGAAAGTGAAAAACTCGTTGGAAATAATATATATCTTGATGTTGTTTCTGTTGGTGCAACCGTCAATATAATGCTTGCTGCGGTTAAGGCGGAAGGTTTAACCGTTATAGAAAATGCCGCTAAAGAACCTCATATAGTTGATCTTGCTAATTTTTTAAACTGCATGGGCGCAGATATTTTTGGAGCAGGAACTGACGTTATAAAAATAAAAGGAGTCAAGAACCTTTCTGGAATAACTTATACAATTATCCCTGATCAAATCGAAGCGGGGACATATCTTGTTGCAGCAGCAGCAACCAGAGGAGAAATAACCATTGAAAATGTTATTCCTAAACATTTGGAATCAATTACAGCTAAATTGAAGGAAATAGGGGCTGAACTTACTGAGGGAAATGATTATGTTAGCATAAAATGCAATAATCCACTTAAAAAATGTAATGTAAAAACTATGCCTCATCCCGGTTTCCCAACAGACATGCAACCTCAAATAACGGCTCTTTTGGCTACAGTTTCAGGGACTAGTATGGTTAATGAAGCTGTATGGGACAATAGATTTCGCTATATAGAAGAACTTAGAAGAATGGGAGCTAACATTTCGGTCGATGGAAGAGTTGCAGTTATTGAAGGGGTCGAAGAACTTACAGGTGCACCTGTAAAAGCAACAGATTTAAGAGCAGGAGCTGCTCTTATTATTGCAGGTCTTGCGGCAAATGGGGTTACAACTATTGACGAAATAAATCATATAGAACGAGGATATGAAAACATAATAGAAAAGTTCAGATCCTTAGGAGCGGAAATAAGTAAGGTAACGGAAGAAAAACTAAAAACTAACGTATGTAAAATTTAATCTCATAATTTTTTAATAGGTATTGACAAATTTAGTCATATGTGTTAGGATTCGTAGCAGAGCTTAGCTCTATTTAGAAAAAATAATAAAAAGAAAGGTGATATGAATGAGTTTACTAGAATGTTTATTAAAAATGTTACAAGATGGAAAGTTAAAAGAAATCGAAAATTTAGAATCTCTTGAAAAAATTTATGAAGTTTCAAAGAAAGAAGGCTACAAGGGAACTTACAAAGAATTTGAAAAAGAGTGTTCAGATATAGTTTTAAGTGCTTCTAAAAAAGTTTCTGAAGAATCTTTAAAAGAAGTTTCCGGTGGAAAAATGAGTAAAGTTTTTTCCAAATCAACAGCTGCAATTCTTTCGGCATTAACACTTTCAACTACAGCTATGCCGTCTTCAAGCGCAGCATCATCAACATACAGTGCTAACAATGAAAGTAAAGTAACTAAAGTTGTAAATTATTTAAAAACTCATCCTGGACAAACCATAGCTGCTGCAGTTGCTGCACTTGGTTTAGGAACTGTTACTATTGCTGGCATAACTTATGCTGCTTCTAAGGCATTAAAATCAAAGAGTGGTTCTGGTGTTTTTGGTGCCTGCAAAACTGTAGATGAAATAAATAAGTTAATGGAAAATAAAGACATCGTAGGAAAAGATCCTAAGGAATGTGTTAGCAACTTAGATAGTTTGGTCGAATGTGTTGCCAAAAATTTCAAAAAGAAGCTTGATGTCAATACAGTAACACCTCTAACAAATTATGTGTTAAAAGCAACAGATAAGTTTCCAGATATTTTAAAAGGTGGAGAATTTATTAAACATTTAGTAGAAAAAATTAAAGAAGTTGGTTTGGACAAAGATGCTACTGCTGCTGATTTTGTTAAATTCACTGAAAATTTAAAAAATGGAAAAGTTCCAACTAATACTAACGTATTTACCAAGTGCTACATTGAGCATAAATTTGGAAAAAATAGTAATGTTTCAAAAAATGATTTAAAAATATCAGTTAAATCGTACAGTTATTTTAGCGATTATTTGAATTTAATAGATAAACTTAATAAGAGTGGAATTACCTTTAGTTTAGATGCAGGTAAAACTAAGCAATCAATAAACGGTAAATTATCCGTTAAATATGGAGAACAAGGAATTTTTGTTTTAACTAATGGAAAATCTGCTGGTGCAGCTGTATTGCATTTTGACAGTAATAAAGGCTGGAAAGAATCAGGTGATGCTAATAATTCATTTTATATAAATAATGACTTAGGAATTGGAATCTCTAAAAATAAGGATGGAAAGTATGTACTAGTTGAATTTAGTGCACAAACAACTCCTACTACACAAACAACAACTACCGCACAGAATGATTCTACTAAAACCCAAACTCCCCCAGTAATTTCTAACAATGGAGGAACAACTCCTACCGCACAGAATAATCCTACCGGAACCCAAACTCCTCAAACTCCCCCAGTAACTTCTAATAATGGAGGAACAACTCCTACCGCACAGAATAATCCTACCGGAACCCAAACTCCTCAAACTCCCCCAGTAACTTCTAA
>CAKUXU010000056.1 GCA_934700635.1 uncultured Eubacteriales bacterium
ACCACGAACAGTTGGTCTCCAACCCATATTACGTTTACGTCCTGCTTTACCAATTTTAACGTTTTCATGGTCAATGTTTCCGACTTGACCAATTGAAGCCATACATTCAATAGGAACATTTCTAAGTTCACCTGAAGGAAGTCTCAAAAGAGCCATTTTTCCTTCTTTTGCCATAAGCTGAGCCATTATTCCTGCTGCTCTTGCAAGTTGTGCTCCTCTTCCAGGGTAAAGCTCTATGTTATGAACAAATGTACCTACAGGAATATTTGCAAGCGGAAGTGCATTTCCGACTTTAATATCCGCACCTTCACCAGATACGATTTCCTGTCCTACTTTCATATCTTGAGGAGCTATAACATATCTTTTTTCTCCATCAGCATATTGAACAAGTGCTATATGAGAAGATCTGTTTGGATCGTATTCAAGTGTTAAGACCTTACCAGAAACATCAAACTTACGTCTCTTGAAGTCTATAATACGATATTTTTTTCTGCTTCCGCCACCTCTATGACGAACGGTAATTCTACCATAGCTGTTACGGCCTGCTTTCTTATTCAGAGGAGCAAGTAAACTTTTTTCAGGTTTTACTTTAGAAAGTTCACTATAGTCAATTACCGACATATTACGACGTCCTGGGGTAGTCGGTTTATAATTTCTAATTGCCAAAATATCTCACTCTCCTTTAAATTTTTAGCTTTGCGGAGGCTGACTCCTCCTTAAGCTGCTTATTATTCATTTTTTAAATTTAAAAAATTTTGATGTGGTTATTAAACCATTCCTTCGAAGAATTCTATTCCTTTGCTGTCTTCTTTTAATGTAACATAAGCCTTTTTCCAAGAAGGAGTATAACCGCTATATTTTCCTTTACGGCGATATCTTCCACGAACTTTTAAAGTATTAACCTTTGAAACTTTTACTTTAAATATTTCTTCAACAGCTTTTGCTATTTCAATTTTTCCAGCTTCTTTTGAAACCTTGAAGGTGTATTTTTTACTTGGCATTCCACCCATCGTTTTTTCTGTAATGATAGGTTTTATTATAATGTCATGAGCCATCATCATTATGCATACACCTCCTCAATTTTACTAATAGAATCCTTAAGAATTACCAATTTATTTGCGTTTAAAATATCATAAACATTTAAATCAGTAGCTTGAGAAGTTTTAACTCCTTCAATATTTCTTGCAGAACGAATAACTTTTTGATTCATTTCTGGAAGAACTATGAGTGACTTTCCGTTAGCTCCGACTGCATTTAAAACATTGTAAACTGCTTTAGTTTTGTATTCATTAACTGATAATGAATCTAAAACAACTATACTTTCAGAAATAAGTTTACTTGAAAGTGCAGATTTTAAAGCTAAACGTCTTACTTTTTTGTTAAGAACATAGCTATAATCGCGTGGTTTCGGTGCAAAAACAATTCCACCGTGTCTCCATTGAGGAGCTCTTATAGATCCTTGACGTGCATGGCCAGTTCCCTTTTGTCTCCAAGGTTTCTTTCCGCCACCTGAGACTTCTGATCTTGTCAATGCACTTTGTGTTCCTTGACGTTTATTTGCTAAATGATTTACAACTACATCATGCATAACAGCTTCATTTGGCTCTATACCAAAAATTGAATCGGGGAGTTCAACAAATCCCACTTCTTTGCCCATCATATCGAGCACTGCTACTTTAGGCATTACAATTCCTCCTTTCTTACGATTTTACAGTATTACTAACAAGTACTATACCGCCTTTTGGTCCAGGTACGGCACCTTTTACTGCAATTAAATTATTTTCGACATCTACTTTAATAATTTCTAAATTTTGAACTGTAACTCTTTCAGCTCCGAGATGTCCAGACATTTTCTTTCCTTTGAAAACTCTTGAAGGATCAGAACATGCTCCGATAGATCCACCTTTTCTAACAACAGGGCCTGAACCGTGAGTTTCCTTAAGACGTCTGAAATTCCAGCGCTTAATTACGCCTGCCCAGCCTTTACCTTTGCTTGTTCCAACGATATCTACTTTTTCTCCTTGAGCAAAAACATCAGCTTTGAGTATATCTCCAACGTTTAACCCTTCGATATCTTCCAAACGAAATTCTCTTAAAGTTCTTTTCGGTGCAACATTACCTTTGTCAAAATGACCTTTCATAGGTTTATTGACAAGTTTCGGTCTTAAATCACCGTAACCCATTTGGATTGCATTGTAACCATCAGTTTCAACTGTTTTCTTTTGAGAAATAACGCATGGACCTGCTTCGATTACAGTTACTGGAACAACTTTTCCTTCTTCATTAAAAACTTGAGTCATTCCAATTTTTTTGCCTATAATTGCTTTTTTCATTTTTTATCCTCCTATTTAGGTTATTGGTTAGCACATTTGCCAACTTGACCCCACGTGTAGAAATTAAAGTTTAACTTCTATTTCAACACCTGCAGGGAGTTCAAGATTCATAAGTGAATCTACTGTTTTGTTTGAAGGTTTTAAAATATCGATCAATCTCTTGTGAGTTCTCATTTCAAATTGTTCACGGCTATCTTTGTTTATATGAACAGAACGTAAAATGGTTATCACTTCTCTATCGGTCGGAAGGGGTACGGGTCCAGAAACCTTGCATCCAGTTTTCACTACTGTTTGTACCAGTTTTTGTGATGCTTGATCAACAAGTTTAGGATCGTAGCCTTTTATTTTAACCCTAATTTTCTCTTTGACTGCCATCAAATCGCCTCCTTACTTAAAAAATATGGTGGACTCGCTATTGTACACCTATCCGGGTGTTCCTAATTTTACGTAAATAAAACAGGATAAACTACACGTTTAACCCGAATAATCCAAAAGCATAAAATTTTCAAGGAGAACAAGAAAATCTTTCGCCCGGTTTAAAATCGGACATACTCCACGAAAAAACCGACTATTTCTAATCGCAACCTCTCGCTTCAACGCATACCTTTGCAGTCACACGCACTTATTCTACCATACATAAATATAAAAATCAAGAACTATTTTCATAAATTAATAAATATTTACCTTTTAAAGTAACTTTATAAATTAATACCGTTCACAATTTATATTTTTAATTCTTTTTTCAATCTGTTCATTAGTTAGAAAAACATAATACTGAGTAATTTTTTTAATTTTACCCCTTAAAATACATGGTTTTATCATATTAAATTTGAAAAATAAAAATAATTTACAGTTTTACTTGACAAAATAAAAAAATATGGTTACAATATAAATGTTAATCATAAACAAAAATATTTAGGAGGAGATATTTATGGATAAAAATTCATTGGAGAATTTATTGAAGGACAAAGACTTCGTTAAAAAAATTTTGGAAATGGAAACACCTGAGGAAGTACAACGTTCATTCAAAGAAAATAACATAGACTTTTCTATTGATGAAATAAAATTAATGGGAAGAATAGTCAATGAATGTTTAAAAGAAGTACGCTCTCTTCCAGAAGCAGAACTTTCAAAAATTTCCGCAGGATCAGTTGGAGACTTCTTTAAAGGTGCAGGACTCGGTGCATTAGATGCAGTTCCAGGCGGAGGACTTGCATACAAGGCTTTAACTGGATATGAAACCGGTTCTGAAATAGATGATCCAGGAAGTATGGGAGCAGCAAATGCTGGATATCATACAGGAAAAGGATTAACCTATGTAATAGGTGCCGCAGGATTAATCACTGCTACAACTGTAGTTGTATGCAAAAATCCTAAAGCTGTAAAATGGGCAGTTGATAAAGTCAAATCAATTGGTTCAAGCATTACTAAGAAAATAACAAAATAAAAAAAAATTGCCACCTCTCTAATAGTTGAGAGGTGGCTTTAATATTTACAAACGGCTTTCACAATACTTCGAGATACCTTCTTTAAAATCACCTAAAATATAAATCAGTACTTCATTTATCTTACTTTTTGCAAACAATGGTATATGTTTGTCAGTTTTTTTATTTTTTAACCCATTCAAAGATTTAATAATACTATCATAGGTTTTATCAAAGCTTTTTTTGTAAGACTTTATAGATTTTGATTTATAAATTTTCTGGGCATACTCAAGCAATTTAATAATATCTTTAGCTATAACATTTGAGTAAGACCTTTTTAATCGTGATCCTAAAGTTTTCTTTCTTTTTAAAACGTTACCTTCAAGACATTCTTTAAAGGATTTACTAAAACTAGAAACAGTTACAGCATCATTAACCCACCCATTTTTTAAATAATAATTGTAAATGTCATTTAACCTTTCAATCAGTTTTTTCTCTTGTTCATCTTTACCGCTAAGTATTACTTTATTTTCTTTATACTCTTTCACAGATTTTTCAAGTGCACTCTCATAAACTTTAACTGATTTATCGTTCTCCTCCACAGCAGAAAGGGTTTTAGTTGCGATTTTTTTAACATTTTCTACTGTTGTTTTCATTCCTTCTTCAAATTTTTCAGCTTCTTTTTTCAATGCCTCATTAGCTTTATCTGGAGGGAGCGGAGGAGCTGTAGGTGGTGCCGGTGGTGTTTGAGTAAGTAACGGTGGTGGCGGTGGCGGCGGCGGAACTTGCCCCCCATCCACACTAGGAACAGGCGCTTCTTTTGATTCTAAAACTTTTTGTTCTTTTTTTACTAAATCAGCGGACTTTTCATCTTTAGGTATTCCAGATTCATTGTTTTTAATATCTTCTTTTGTTTGTTGCAATTCTAAATTGCTTTCAAGTGCTGTTTTTCTCAAACCGCTCATAACTCCACCAAACAGCTCATTAATTTTATCTATACGGTTCTGATCAATTCTCTTAATGGCCTCGTCCTTGCCCTGTTGTACAGTGCTGGAAACATTTTTTTTAATATCATTAACCTTATTTTCAGCATTTTTTGCCGCTTGCTCAATGGGTTTCTTTACTTGTTCAGTTACTTCTTTTGTTTTTTGTTTTACTTCCTTAACTACTTTTTCACCTTCAAAATGCAATTGCGATATAAGTTTTGTAATTTTTTCACTTGCTGGCATATAAGCACATCCTTTCTTTTGTTTATACTTTAATGTAAAATAAATTTACATTTGGTAGTTTACTACTATTTTATATAAAAGTCAATATTTTTTCATAAATTTTATTATTTTTTTATAAAACATTTTCTATTGGCAATAAAAAAGAACCTCTTCATCAACCAGAAGAGATTCCAAAATAGAATATTTTTCAAACCTATTTATTAACTGCATCCTTAAATGCTTTTCCTGCTTTGAATGCAGGAGAATTTGATGCAGGTATGGTGATTGTCTCACCGCTACGAGGATCGCGACCAGAACGTGCTTCACGTCTACGAACTTCAAAACTTCCAAATCCGACGAGTTGAACTTTATCTCCTGAAACTAAAGCTTCTGTTACAGCGTCGATAAAACTTGCAACTGCTC
>CAKUXU010000057.1 GCA_934700635.1 uncultured Eubacteriales bacterium
AAAAACATATGGAAGAAAATATATAAAAGGTGGACTTATCCACCCAGATCTTCATAACGGTTACCTCACTATTTTAGTTTCATGTGGAATAATAGGTTTTTTGATTTTCGCAGTATTTTCATTTTTAGTCTCATTAGATATATGTAAATATCTTTTTGTTTGTCTAGGTCAAAATAATTTTGGAGTTTTTTGCAAACTATTTTCAGCTTTGGTATCATACTGCGGATACTGCTTATTTGAAAAAGCAATTCTTTTTGATATGACATTCATGGTAGGATTTTTTTGGTCCATACTTGGTTACACTATATCATATATTCACAGTGTTGAAGATTTAACTCCAAACAAATATTTAAAAACTTAACTTAAAAAATAAGGAGTTTAAAAATTTATGATAAATATAGGATGTCATCTTTCTTCCTCCAAAGGATTCACGGCAATGGCTGAAAACTGCAATAAAATAAATGCTACAGCATTTCAATATTTTACAAGAAATCCTCGAGGCGGAAAACAAAAAAAATAAACCCAACAGACATTAAAACATTTTTTGAAATGAAAAAATCATTAAATTATTCTATAGTTGCTCATGCACCTTATATAATGAATTTATGCTCACATTCCGAAGATATAAGAAATTACTCCGTACATCTATTAAAAGAGGATATAAAAACATGTGAAAATATACCTGGTACATATTACAATTTTCATCCAGGGAGTCACACCGGACAAGGAGTAGAAAAAGGAATAAATCAAATATCAACAGCTTTAAATGAGGTCCTAGAAACAAATCAAAACACCATTGTTTTACTCGAAACAATGGCTGGAAAAGGAACTGAAATCGGTGGAAAATTTGAAGATATAGCAAAAATCATAAATAACATAGAAATAAAAGAAAAAATAGGCGTTTGTTTTGATACTTGTCATGTTTTTGACGCAGGGTACGATATTATAAACAATTTGGAAAACGTTTTAGAAAATTTTGATAAGGTTATAGGAATTTCGAAATTAAAAGTAGTCCATTTAAATGACAGCAAAAATATTTTAGGTAGCAAAAAAGATAGACATGAGCAACTTGGAAAAGGAAACATCGGAATTAAAGCTATAAAAAATATAATTAATAATAAATATTTAAAAGATTTGGTTTTCATTTTAGAAACTCCTCAGGAAAATTTGGAAGGATATGCAAAAGAAATATCACTAATTAAATCTTGCTACGAAAGCAGTTTGAGTTATGAAAAATAAAGAAATTACAGAAATAAAATATAAAGGAGGAGAATTAAGCGAAGCAATTATAGCTTTGCTTGATCCTTTTTTCGAAAAATTATCTAAAAAAGGTATAAAAAATACAATAAAAGAGTTCGTCCCTGATATAGACTTAGATGATTTTGTTTTAAGAAAAATAAAAACTCAGCTTTCAAAGCAAAGGGTTATAGAACTTAATAATATATATCTCGACAAAGTTTATATACAATACAGATTCAGTGGTGTTCAAATAGAACCTTCTGGAATCATGAGATTTGCCGTTAAAAAAATAACTATAACTGATAATCAAATACTAAAATCATTTGAAAGCATATTAAAACAAATAGAAGAAAAATATATTTTAAACAGGGAATATATTTTGCATAAAATAGATGAAATAATTGTAAGTCTTTCAAGTATGGAAATATACAAACCAAAAAATTCAAGAGAAAAAACTCTATATGATTTAGCTATGCTAATTTTACTTAATTACTATGAGTCAAATAAAAATTCACCCCTACCAAAATGGATAAATAGTGCAATTAAAAATGTAAGTAAAGGTAAGTTTTTAAACTCTTGGATAAAAATTTTAATAGAATATATTTCTGAAGTTATAGCAGATGTAAGTGAGAATGTATTTTTCAATTTTAAAGTTACTTTTGACTCTCTAATGGTAAGAATTATATTAGATAAAAAAACAAATAACGGTCAAATTTCAAAATTACTTAAAATACTTAATATAGACGTTCGAAAAATAATTTATAATTTTGCAAAAAGTTATATAAGTCCAAGCTTTATAAAAGGTATCGGAGAAATTCTTGCAGACGTTTCCAGCTATTTTTTGAGTACAGTGGAAAATAAAAAGATTATTTATGATGAGTCCAGTCCGGAACCTTTTAACATAACTGTTTCTATCGGTAAAGATTTTAATACAGAAAGAGCTTTCAGGTGGTACACTTCCTCAAAAATAAAAGATTATTTTATTTATTACTCTCAAGATAAAGAATTTAAAAACTTTAAAAAAATAAAATCTGTTTGTGAAGAAGTACCTAAAACCTTCCCTTTTATAAGTCTAGGACTAATATCTGGATATAAAATATCTAAAATAAATAAACACTCTGCATGCATAGAAAATTTAAATCCTGGAAAGCTTTATTACAAAATATGCACCGAAGATAAAACAACAAATTCACCGGTTTATACTTTAGATATTAAAAATCCAAATGAGCCTACAGCAAGTTTCATAATATTTGCAGACTCTCAAGGAATGATAAAACAAGATTACGAAACATTTTTAAAAGCAGCAAATACAGGTCTTTCGAAAAACAAGCATGATTTTATAGTGCATTTAGGAGATTTCGTAGACGACGGAAACAACGAAGAGTACTGGAAGTGGGTTTTAGACTCTAAATTTTGGAAAGAAAATGTATGTATTCCACTTGCAGGAAACCATGAATCTCACCGCAATGCTTTGGCAGTCCGTGAAGGAGTAGAAAACTCCGTTTACAGTCATTTTAACGTTCAAAATTTACCAGCTCAAAACACATCTAAAGGTATTTACTATTCTTTCGAATATAAAAATGCAACATTTGTTGTATTAAATACAAATACTTCCGAGTCTGGAATTGACGAAATACAGTATCAATACGCTTTAGATGTTTTTAAAAAATCGAAAAGCAATTGGAAAATACTTTTTACTCATAAGAGTCCTTACTCAAACGGCCCTCACTGCAAAGACCCTGATGTAAAAAATATAGGAAATCAAATAAAAGAGCTCGCTTACCAAGGAAATGTAGATTTAGTTTTCGGAGGTCACGATCACGTTTATGTAAGAACAAAAATTTTATCCTACGAAAAAAATGCAGGATGCGAAGAAATAATAAAATCAAAAGAAGAAACTACATTTTTAAATCCTTTCGGAACAATATTTGTAATCCCTGGAACAACAGGAGTTAAAAATTATAAGCAAAACCTTAAAATTTCTATTCCTGCCGAAAAAATCAAAAATCCGCAAGGACAAGTATATTCAGAGGTAAGCTTTTCTTCATCGGATCTAAAATTCAAATCGTATGAAGTAAATACAAACACTCAAAAAGTCGAACTAATTGATTCTTTTTCAATTAAGAAAAAAAACAGAAATACTGACAGCCACTACGTTTCTAATTTAATAAACAGTGTTTCAAATGTTCCTTGGATAGATGATACCGAAAAAATAAATAAAATTCTAAATGATTACAAATCTCTAAGATATCAAGAAAAATTAAAAGTTAAAAATTCAGATAAATTTTTTAGAACCCTTAAGATAAAAGAAAAGTATCTTAAAATAACTACAAGTCAAATTTGCAGAGTAAAAACAAAAAAAGAATTTATCTCAGCACTTGAAAATCCAAAAATAGGAACTATAATAACAGAATGCGAAGAAATAAAATTTAGTGAAAATATTTTCGGGAAAAATGAAATAGTAATAAACAGACCTCTTTGTATAAGAGGCTGTGCGAAGATTTCAAATATAAATTTTGTTTTGGAAAAATATTCACTGCTTTTGATTTCAGATAGTGTTTGCATTGATAATACCAGAAAATTGCTTTCTTTTTGTAAATCGAAAAGCATATTCGAGCTTTTAGATAATTCTTGTTTAATCATAAATAATAATGCTTCTGTTAATTCTTCTTTTGGAATGAAACCAAAAGAAAAAGGAATTAAAATTTCGGGGGAAAATTGCACTTTATATTTAAACAGCTCCAGCTGTAATTTTGTTCAAAATGGATTTATAGAATCTTTATCCCCTTCTTCAAAAATAATTATAAATTCTGGTAAATATCTTTCTTCAAAAGAAACAATTTTAGCAAATTGTGATCTTGAAATAAACGGTGGATTCATAAATAGTATAAAAGGTTTAGAAACATCTAAAATAAAAATACACGGCGGAATAATAGGTAAAAAAAATCCTTCAAAAAATGATCATATCCCGATAGAAACAAAAGGAAAATTAATTTTGAATTCAGGAACAATACGATGTTGTGAAAATATTTCAGTTTCAATCAGTAATGAAAAAAATTTAATAATAAAAAATGAAAATAAATTAATAAAAGTTGATATCGAAGGAAAAATTATATATAATTAACGAAAGCCTATAATAAAAAGTTATACACTAGGAGGAAAAATGTTTAAAGAATACAAACATTTAAGTATAAAAGACAGAAGGCGACTTGAATTCTTCAAAAAATCAAGAAACTTTACAAAAAAATTTTTAAAATTAATTTTAATATCAACAGGAATAATTTTGCTCTTCATAATAGGGATGTTTTCATTTTATAAATTCCTCGATGAAACTAACTCATCTAATAAGTTTAAAAATTTTTCAAATAAAATAAATTCAAAATTTAAAGTTCAAAATGAAAATTCAGATTTAGATGAACTAAGTAAAAAAGAATTGGAAAGAGAAACTGAAAAAGAGTCTTCTATATCTGATTCTTCTAAAAAAGAGGATTACGAATTTGAAGCAAATGCATATAATTTTTCTGAGTGGAATAAAACTGCTCCTGAAGAATTAATGGTAGTAAATTTCAAAAATTCTATTTCTGAAGACTACAAAGTAAAAACAAAAAATTGTCGGGGAAAAGAAATTAATTCTATTGCATGCCAAGACTTAGAACAAATGATAGCAGATGCTCAAAAAGACGGTGCCCGCCTTTGGATATCTTCGGGTTACAGAGATATAAAACGCCAAACAATGCTTTTCAAAAGACAAGTTGAAAGAGAACTTTCAAAAGAAGTCATAAGTCAGGAAGAAGCTGAGCTTCGAGCATCTAAAATAGTTGCAAAACCATGCACAAGCGAGCATAACACAGGACTTGCAGTCGATTTTAACGGTGTATGTGATGATTTTTACAAAACAAAAGAATATAAATGGTTAATGGATAATGCTGATAAGTATGGCTTTATAGAAAGATATCAAGAAAAATGGAAAGAATTGACCGGCGTTATATATGAGCCATGGCATTTCAGATATGTTGGAAAAGAAGAAGCACCAAAAATTAAAGAAAGCGGACTTTGTCTTGAAGAATATATAAAAAATAAAATCGGAGGAAAAATATGAATTCAACAGTAAGAACAAGATTTGCACCCAGTCCCACAGGATATATG
>CAKUXU010000058.1 GCA_934700635.1 uncultured Eubacteriales bacterium
ATTTCTAACAGATGAGTATACCGCTTCGGAAATATTTGTTTCGTCAGCAAATTTTATTTCTGTTTTAGCAGGATGAACATTAACATCAATAAATTCAGGAGAAACATTTATATGAAGAACCCCGTATGGATTTTTTCCTTTCATGACCGAATTTTTAAAAGCATCTTCAAGAGCACTTGAAATGAGTTTGCTTTTTATAAGTCTTCCGTTGACAAAAAATATCTGCATATTTTTACTTGGTCTACAAGCTTCCGGTTTGCTGATAAAACCGTTTATTTCAATTTTATCTGATTTAAAATTTATGGGTATTGTGCCTTCAAAAAAGTCTTTTCCATAAACAGTATACATAGCGGATGAAATTTTGCCGTCACCCGCACTGCAAAAAGAAACTTTATTTTCCCTGATAAACTTAAAGAAAACTTCTGGATGAGAAAGAGCAAGCTTATCTACAATTGAAGCGACTTTATTTCCTTCTGAAGAAGGGCTTTTCATGAATTTCATTCTTGCGGGAGTATTAAAAAATAAATCCTTAACAAGTATATCAGTTCCAACAGTACAACCGACCTCAGAAATTTTTCCTTCGGCGCCGCCTATAGTTTTGTAGTAACTGCCGGTTATAGGTTCATCTACGGCTTTTGTAAAAATTTCGACTTTCGAAACTGCTGCTATAGAAGCAAGTGCTTCACCTCTAAAACCTAAAGAGGTGATTTTATTTATTTCTTCGGAACATTTTATTTTACTTGTGGCATAACGTGAAAAAGCATCTTTTATATCTTCTCTGTATATCCCGTGACCGTTGTCTGAAACTCTAATCATACCTAGTCCACCGTTTTTAATTTCAATAGTTATTCTAGTTGACCCCGCATCAATAGAATTTTCTAAAAGCTCTTTAACAACAGAAGCAGGGTTTTCGGCTATTTCACCTGCTGCAATTAATCTGGCTGTTTTACTGTCTAAGATATTAATCCTTTTCATCTGAAATAACTACCTTTAAATAAAATTTTATAGTTTATTTAGTATTGCTCTTTGCTAAATTTATGAGGCTATACAGTATATTTATAGACTCTATAGGGTTTAAAGTAGAAAGATTTATATCATTTAATCTACTTATAATTTCTTCGGCGTTTTTATTCAAGTTTCCATTTGAAGCTTGAGACATACTTTCGCTTTTATTCTTAAGATTTATTTTTTTGTCTGACTTTATAATTTTCAAAATTTCTTTTGCACGTGAGATAACACTTTGTGGAAGGCCTGCTAATCTTGCAACTTCAATACCGTAGCTGTCATCGGAAACACCTGGAACTATGGTATGTAAAAAAGTAATTTCTTCTCCTTGCCTCTCGACCGCTATACTATAATTTTTAATACTTTGAAATTCTTTAGAAACTTCGGTAAGTTCATGGTAATGTGTAGCAAAAAGTGTTTTTGCACCAAGCTTTGTTCTGTCTGAAACGTATTCAAGAACTGCTCTTGCAATACTCATTCCATCGAAGGTAGAAGTTCCTCTCCCTATTTCGTCGAGAATAAGCAAACTTTTAGAAGTAGAATTTTTTATAATATCGGCAACCTCGGTCATTTCAACCATAAAAGTAGATTGACCAGCTGCTAAATCATCCGAAGCACCTATTCTTGTAAATATATTGTCTACTATTCCTATAGACGCGCTTGAAGCAGGAACAAAACCGCCTATTTGAGCCATTAAAACAATTAAAGCAGTCTGACGCATGTATGTAGACTTACCCGCCATATTTGGTCCTGTTATTATTGAAACTAAATTTTTAGAATTATCAAGAACTACATCATTAGGAACAAAAGACACTTCCCTTATTATAGATTCAACAACAGGGTGTCTGCCTTGTTTTATAGATATAGTATCTAGATTATTTATTTCCGGTTTTGTATAGTTATTATGAGAAGCAACTTCCGCAAGAGAAACTATAACATCGAGAGCGGCAACTATATTTGAAACTGCTATTATCCTTGAAAAATTTTCGGCAACTTTATTTCTTATTCCTTCGAAAATTTTATATTCTGTTTCATTTATTATCTCTTTTGCGTTAAGAATTCTTGACTCAAGTTCTTTAAGTTCATCAGTTACGTATCTTTCGGACCCATTTAAAGTTCTTCTTCTTATGTAATCACTTGGTACTTTGTCTTTATATGAGTTAGTTATTTCTATATAGTACCCATAAACTTTATTATAAGCTACTTTGAGCTTTGGGATACCTGTTCTTTTCCTTTCTCTTTCTTGAATCTCTCCTATAACGGTTGCTCCGGATTCTAAATCTTTTCTGAGTCTGTCAACCTCAGGACTGTATCCGTCCTTTATGATTTTTCCTTCTTTAAGAGTTAATACCGGTTTATCTTTTATGGATTTTTCAATAAGCTCGTAAATGTCGTCTAACGTGTCAAATTTAAGATACATTTTCTTAAGCATTTTTGAATCCAAGTTTTCGATAAGTGATTTTATCTCCGGAAGCTTAGAAATAGCAACTGAAAGGTCTTTTAGATCTTTTGCATTTGCGGAAGCATATGAAATTCTCGTCATGAGTCTTTGCATATCGTGAATTTCTCTGAGACTTTTCTTAATTTTTTCTCTTAATATAACTCTTTCGAAAAATACTTCTACCGCACCTTGACGCAAAAGAATTTTATTTGTATCAAGTAAAGGTCTTTCTATCCAGTTTCTTAAAAGTCTTTTACCCATCGGAGTTTTAGTTCTGTCCATAATCCAAAGTAAAGAACCTTTTTTAGATTTTGTCCTGAGCGTTTCCACCAATTCAAGATTTCTTATAGTGTTAAGATCCAGCCCCATGTATTGGGATTTATCATAAAAAACAGGATGGCTTATATGACCGATATTTCCTTTTCGAGTGGACTTTAAATATTTAAAAAGATAAGCAATACTTTTTATTGAACAAACTTTATTTTCAAGATTTAATCCTTTCAAATCGTCACTATTGAAATTAACAGTTAAAATTTCTTCTGCTTTTTTATTTTCCAAATCGTCCTTTAAAATTTCGATATTACATTCAAGTTTTTCTTTCATGAATGGATATATAATTTTATAAATTTCGTCTTTAACCACGCATAAAACTTCTCTGGGACTAAACTTTCCTATTTCGATTTTTATTTGGCTTGCAAGTTCACTGTCGTTGCCTAAAATTTCGGTTACTTTAAGTTCTCCTGTAGAGATATCGCAAAAAGTTATACCCACGATTGGCAATTCATCGGAACAATAGATAGAGCAAATATAATTATTTTTTGATTCATCAAGCATGCTTGATTCAACAACTGTTCCGGGAGTTATAACTCTTACTACTTCTCTTTTAACGAGGCCCTTTGCTTGAGAAGGATTTTCTGTCTGATCGCACATAGCTATTTTATACCCTTTTGCAATCAATCTCGCAATGTAAGACTCACAGCTGTGATAAGGAATACCACACATAGGGGCTCTTTCTTCTTTACCGCAGTCTCTACCTGTTAATGTAAGGCCAAGTTCTTCAGAAACCAGCTTTGCATCCTCAAAAAACATTTCATAAAAATCACCGAGTCTAAAAAACAGTATACTGTCTTTATTCTGATCTTTTATGTTTAGATACTGCTTCATCATAGGAGACAAACCTTCGGTAGATATCGTTGTACTGTCACTCATAGAAATATCACATCCTTTTTACTTACATGCATCCGCTGCAACTGGAGCAACTTCCGCCGCAACCGCTTTCGTCTGTATCTACATCTACTAGATAAGGATCTTTTCCTTGAGCTGACTCGTTTATTATGCGGCTTACTTTTGCTAATTTTTTAGAAAATTTAGATTTACTTTCATTATAGGATTTCATGTTTTCGTTTTGAGTCATTTCGTTGTATAAGATTCCTATTTCCTCATTTAGTTTATCTATTTTTTCGTTATCGGGGTTTTCTTTTGATATTTCATAATTTATATCTGTTTTCTTCAAATTAAATTTTTCTATTATGTTTTGAAGTTCTTTATCACATTCGACATTCTGCTCTTTTATTCTGTAGTCAACGTAATCATCATCATTTTGTATTGCAAATCCAAGTTCTCTTGCTAAAGTAATTAAATCCATTTTTAATTTCTCCTTTTTTTATATTAGTTTTCCTATTAAAGATTCTTTTGAAGAGTCTATAATTTCAGTGTTTAAAAAGTTTCCCGTATAATTTTCTGTAGTTTTAATCTTGACTATTGTATTCCCGTCTGTACGACATGATAAAATACCATTTTCGTAACTTTCAGCTAACACTCTTTCTCTTTTACCAACCATATTTTTGCATAAATTTTCCGATATATTCTCCTGAACCTTCAAAAGCTCGAGAAGCCAGTCAGTTTTTTCTTTTTTAGAAACTTCATCTGGAAGTTTTGCTGCTGGTGTACCTTCTCTCGGAGAGTAAATAAAAGTGAAGAGAGAAGAAAATTTAACTTCTTCAATAAGGTTAAGCGTTTCTAAAAAATCCTCATAAGTTTCACCCGGGAAACCTACTATTATGTCGCTTGTAAATGTAACACCGGGAATTTTTTTCTTAGCATAGTTTATAATCTCGATGTAATCCTCTTTTGTGTATTTACGGTTCATAGCTTTAAGAATTCTGTTACTTCCACATTGAACCGGTAAATGAATATGTTTTGAAATATGTTTTCCGCAGGATATAACATCAAAAAGTTCTCTTGTAGCATCTTTCGGATGAGAAGTCATAAATCTTAGTTTAAAATCATAAGGAAGCTCATCGAGTTTTTTTAATAGATAACAAAAATCTATTTCTCCTTCTAAATCCTTACCATACGAATTTACATTTTGACCTACAAGTGTTATATCTTTATATCCATTTTCAAGTAAATTCAAAACTTCGTTTATAATCGATTCAGGATTCCTGCTTCTTTCTCTTCCTCTTACATAAGGGACAATACAATATGAACAAAAATTATTGCACCCGGACATTATTGAAACAAAAGCTTTAATTTTTCCGTTTCTTTTTGTCGGGAAGCCTTCCAAAATAGTGTTTTGTTCATCTTTATTGTATATTTTAGTAGTATGCTTTTTTATATTGGATGAGTTTAAGAATTCAAACAGTATTCTTGGAAATTCATGGACTTGGCTTGTCCCTAAAACTATGTCGACAAAACCATAAACGTTTTTTATCTTTTCCGCGATTGAATCTTGCTGAGTCATGCATCCGGCTAAAATAATTATTGATTCTGGATTTTCCTTTTTAAATGTTTTAAGAAATCCTACATTTCCGAAGACTTTATTCTCTGCATTTTCTCTGATGGCACAAGTGTTAAAAAGCATTATGTTTGCTTCTTTAAAATCTTGTGTACAAGAGAATCCCATTTTTTCGAGCATACCTTTATACTTTTCGCTA
>CAKUXU010000059.1 GCA_934700635.1 uncultured Eubacteriales bacterium
ATGAAATTGTTAGTAATATTCTTTTTGATATGTACTTATATAGTTATGTGAAAAACTGGCAGTTTGAATCTGCCAGTTTTTTATTTCTAGGATTTGTAATTAAACTGTAGGTGTAACTTTAGGATGTTCGTTTTTCTTATAAATATAAAGTTTATCTGAGTTATCTATAAAAGCCAGTAGAACGTCTTTTGCGCTTTTTATTTCTTTCTTTTCAAGCTCTTTTTTTAGCCAATCAACTTTTTTATTCATAACTTTTAAGTTTTCTTCAATTATTACTCCATCTATTATCATGTTTGAACATATACCTTTATATTGTGTAGGAACTTTAACATCTTTTGGTGTGAGCGGTAGATTGTCAGGTTTCATCTGAACACTTACTTCACCATTTGTTTCAAGTATAGCAAATTCTACTTCTGATAAATTAAAAGCGTTTTTTAATCTACATTCTTCTAAAAGTTCATTGATATTAATTTTTGTTTTTTTTAAATTTTCTTCTATTATTTTTCCATCTTGGATAAGTACAGTTGGTGCACCATTAAGAATTTTTCTTCCGACTTGACTTTTGATACTTATAAAGGAAAGTATAAGTGGGAAAACTCCGTATATTATAACACTTGTTATAAATTCAGGGAAATCTATATCTAAATCTACAGCAAAAGCAGCTGCAATTGATCCTATAGAGATTCCTATAACATAATGAAAAAAGCTAAGCTGAGATATTTGTTTTTTGCCTGCCATACGTGTGAAAATAAAAAGAATAACTACTGAAATTACAGAATGAATTGCTGCATTTGAAATACTTTCATACAAAATAATCACTCCTATAAGTTTTTAATTATAGTTTGTGAAGTAATTTAGAAAATATTCTATAAGTCTTTTAAAAGGATTCAAAAAATATTGATGCCACCTAATTAAAGGTGGCACTTTATAATTAATTATTGAGATTTTTTTGAAATATTCTTTTATTTTTGTATTACAATATCCTTTCTATGATCTTATACTAGTGAGTGTAAATTCAATATAGTATAATATTTTCTCTGTTCCTGTACCATATTTTTTAGTACAGTTATATTCTTTTTGATCTATGAAATGATGAATACAGGAAACAGTAAAATAAGGATATATTGCATAATGCTATAACTATTAATTATCAATCTTTCTTCTCAAAAAGTGATTCTTTAAAAAGTTCAAGATGTAGAATATCGAGGTAACTGAGTTTAAAGTTAGTGTTAATATGTGTAGATTTTTTGTAATTCGACAACAAAGCTGATTCTACATTAGCCATAACTTCAATAGCTGGTAAACCACGCTCATATGAGTGGTGGTTACAGAAAGGAATGTACAAATGTGTACCTAAAACAAAATCTTCTGGATGGAGAAGGAAATCATAAACAAATGCTTTAGATGATCCAATGCTTACTAAATTGCGAATATCTCCATCGTTATCTAATTCGAATGTTACCAATATATCTTTATCATAGTTAACATATGTTTTACAGTGATTTCCGTATGGATAATTAAAATATGGGTTTATTTTATCATAGCTATACTGTATCCAATTACGATTTTTATCTATATTATTATTTATCATAACTACTGGTTGTCCATCGCATTTTCTTTGCTTAATATATAATTTATTTTCTAAGTTGCAAAATTTTGCACCATTCATGTATAAAAAATCATCTTTAACTGAGTTTAAATTTCTAATGACTTTTTCAATATTAGATTTTTCGTAATTAGGACTATCCATAAAAATGCAATCAAAAGGATAATAATCATATACTTCTGTATTTAAATCGGTATAATTTAAAGCTTCTTCTTGACGTTCTGGAGCTGTATATTCTTCAACTGGACCTTCGGTTTTTGAGTTTGACTTTTCTTTCTCATAAAGTTTAAGGTATGATGATAATACTTTAAATATATACGGGCTGTTGTCCTTTAATTTTTTGAATTCTTGAATATTCAATTCAAAATCTTTGAATATAGGATCTTTTGCTAATGAATCTCGAAATTCTGGATCTTCTATAGCTATTAAAAATCTACGTTCTGATCTTGTATAGCGGCCCATGCTTGTAGTTGTTTTTTTTTGATCCTCAGTTTTCGGAGTCTCAGGTTTTGAGGTTTTGATTTTTGTGGTTTCAGGTTTTGAAACTTCGATTTTTGGAGTCTCGGATTTTGTGGTTTCAGGTTTTGAAACTTCAATTTTTTGGGTTTCAGGTTTTGAATCTTCGGTTGTTGAAGTATTATGGTCTTGAACATTATAGTGATCATATAGAATACCTTTAATTTTGTTCACAATTTGTTCATATTTTTTAGTTCCAGGTTTCGCATGGCTGAGTCTTTGAGAAGGAGTGTTTAAATAATAGTTGTATTTTGCATTTTTTGCTAACGAAATTGCGAAGTTTGCATTAGTGCTGATCAGTGAAACTAGGAGTTCAGTATGTTTTTCGGCTAATGGAATTAGGAGTTCTGGATGTTCCTTAGATAAATTAGATAAGAAGTTTGGATTTTTTTCGGCTAATGAAACTAAGAATTCTTGACTATCTTTAACTAATGAAAATAGAAAGTCTGGATAACAGTTGTGAAATTTTTTTAAAACTTCTTCATTATTGATTGATGAAACTATGATACCGGGATGTTTTTCATTTAGTGAAGCTACGGTTTCTGGATAGTTTTCCATTAATTTAAATATAATTTCCGGATAGTCTTTGATTATAGGTACTAGTTCTTCTGGTTTTTCTGTTAGGCTATATAGGTAACCTGGTTCTTTGCAAGCAATCATACCCCTACATTTTGCTGAAGCTCTGGAATCTACTGATATTTTTCTTCCTGTGTTTTGATTATTTGAATCTTCTGGTTTTGAAGGTTCAGTTTTTAGATCTGAATATTTTGGACGTCTAGGATTACTTTTTGAGCCTTTAGTTTGTTGTTTACTTTTTTTTGAATAAGAATTGTTTTTATTACCATTAGCACTTGAATAAGGTGTTGCTACTGTTGATAAAGTTAATGCGGAAAGCATAATAGCAGTGATTTTAATCAAATTTTTATTCATTTATTAATTCCTTCCTTTTATTTTGATGTATAATATTAACATATAACTTGAAAATTGTCAAGCTTTTTTAACGTTTAACAAATTTAAATTTATCAACTTCTTTAGAATTTAAAACCTCTTTGAAAATGTCATCAATAGTATATTTTGATGCTTTCATGATTTTATCTGCTCTTTTATAGAAAAATACGATGGATAACCTAGGTACATGATGAGGATTATAAACAACTTTGGATAAAATAAATGAAAACATAGATCCTATACCCAAAAACCATGTCGTACCATTTATGGTTTTAGTTGTTACAACAATTTGATTCTTTAAATTTACATATATCTTACCGTATGTATTTAGGTCTTTATTTCCTGGTAAGTAAAATAAAATTTTGTACCAATTTTCATTCATCTCAATTTCAGGATTTAAAGTAATTTGCCAATTTTTTGTATCTTCCGTTTCAACGTTTAAGATTGGATATCTATTATAATAGCCCTTTGATAGTTTATAATTCCTAAGCGTCGTTATAAAAATATCATCTTTAATTTCATTCAACTTGTCAAAAAATTTTTCATCTATCTCATTAATATTTAAATATAATCTGCATGGTAATGATTTAGTAATTGAAGGATATGAAGATTCTTTCTTCGTTGGATTTGGAGCTTGGGTTGGAAGTGGAGGTAGAGATTGAGTGGTAGATAGTGGAACTGGGGTTGAAACTCGAGTCGGGGGTTGAGTTGGAGTCAGTGGAACTGGAGTTGAGACTCGAGTTGGAACTCGAATTGGAGCTAGTGGAACTCGAGTTGGAATTTGAGTTGGGGTTTGATCTTGAGATTCAGTCAGAGATTGATCTTGAGATTCAGTCAGAGATTGATCTGGAGTTTGAATTGGGGTCGAATTGTTACAATACTTGCTCCTAAAATTATTTCTTTTTTGAAAATCTCTAAGGTAGTCATACAGTGAATAATTTGGCTTATCATAACATATTGTATTTTCTACATTATTAACTGGAATATGTGCATAGAATGTGTCAGAGAGTAATCCTTTATCTTTGTTTTCTTTAATATAATTAGTAAAACTTAAAAGCGTTTCTATTCTTGTTATATTTTCATTTTTTTCAGTAGGGATTTTTCTAGTTACTATAACTATTTGCTTATCATAATTAATATATGCTGTATTATATTTTTCACGATAAGAAATATCGGATTCTTTTTCAATAGAATAACGATAAACTTGCCAATTTTTATCTAATACTAATTGATCATGGTTTACATAAATTTGGGGGTTACATTTATTCAGTTTTGAAATGTATAAAGTATTTTTGTGTGTTTCCTTATTTAATTTTAAAATAAAACTTGCATATCTAGAAGCATTTAAACTTTTATGTAGGATTGAGTTAAGTTGACGAAGGAAATAGTTAATGTATATTTCTTTATCAGCCATGTGAAGCTCGAAATCACATTCTCGATCATAATACTCGGTAGTTTTGTTAGATTTGGAAGCATCGGGTTTTTTATTATCTGCAGATTTTTTATCTGCGGTAATTTCTTTTGGAGGTCTACCTCTTCTAGCAGCACTTGAACTTGGCATTATTACTGTTGAAAAAGTTAATGCGGAAAGCATAACAGCAGTAATTTTAATCAAGTTTTTATTCATTTATTAATTCCTTTCTTTTGCTGTGACGTATATATCATTTGGAAATGAAAGAATTTTTTAACGTTTAAAAAATTTAATTTTACTGATTTCTTTAGAATTGAAAACCGTAGAAGCAACTTGAAAAATAGAATGTCCTGATCTTCTCATGATTTTATCTGCTCTGTTGTAGTAAAATGTGATAGGCAATTGATATAAATTACTATTATTGTCAATAACTTCGTTTAAAATAAATCCTAATAAAGATCCTATACCCTGAAACCGTGTTATACCATTTCTAGTTGTAGTTACTACAACAATTTGATTTTTTAAATTTACATATATCTTACCGTATGTATTTAGGTCTTTATCTCCTGGTAAGTGGAATATAATCTTGTACCAATTTTCATTCATCTCAATTTCAGGATTTAAAGTAATTTGACAATTTTTTGGGTCTTCCATTTCAACATTTAAGATTCGTTGTCCATTATAATGTACATTTGATAATTTATAAGTTCAAAAATATCGTCTTTAATTTCATTCAAGATGTTAAAAAATTGGATCTTGATATTCAGTCAAAGATTGATCTTGATATTCAGTCAAAGATTGATCTTGATATTCAGTCAAAGATTGGTCTTGATATTCAGTCAAAGATTGGTCTGGATATTCAGTCAAAGAT
>CAKUXU010000060.1 GCA_934700635.1 uncultured Eubacteriales bacterium
GATACGGGAAATTTATAGGATGTTCTGGATATCCCGAGTGTAAAAATATTCAAAAATTAGTGGATGAAATAGGTGTTAACTGTCCTAAATGCGGCGGGAATATAATAAAAAGAACAAGCAAGAGAAAACGTGTGTTCTATGGTTGTGGAAATTACCCTAATTGTAATTTTATTTCTTGGGATGAACCTTTAAATGAAAAATGTCCTAGATGCGGTAAGATGCTTTTAAAGAAAAATACTAAAAAACCGAAAATCTATTGTTCTTCAAAAGAATGTGGATACGAAAAGGAATCTGAAAATGAATAAAAAAGTAAATGTTATTGGTGCCGGCCTTGCCGGATGCGAAGCTGCTTGGCAAATTGCTAGTTTGGGAATAGAAGTAAATCTTTATGAAATGAAACCTAAAAAATTTTCTCCTGCACACAAAAGTAGTGATCTTTGTGAACTTGTTTGTTCGAATTCTTTTAAAGCTGATCGTTTAGAAAGTGCTTCGGGACTTTTAAAAGAAGAAATGAGAGTTTTGAATTCTTTAATTTTGAGTTGTGCAGATAAGTGTAGAGTACCTGCAGGTGGAGCGTTAGCAGTTGACAGAGAAAAGTTTTCAAAGCTAGTTACGGAAAAAATTAAAAGTAATAAATTTATAAGCCTAATTTCAAATGAAGTAAATAAAATTGATTTAAATGAAATTACAATAGTAGCAACAGGTCCGCTTACCTCTGATACGCTTTCTGAGGAAATAAAAAATATTTGTGGAGGATATCTAAGCTTTTTCGATGCCGCTGCGCCTATAGTAACTGCCGAAAGTATCAATATGGATAAAGCATTTTTTGCTTCAAGATACGGCAGAGGAAACCCTGAGGATTATTTGAATTGTCCGCTTTCGAAAGAAGAATATGAAATTTTTTATAATGAGCTTGTAAATGCTGAACGTGCAAAGCTTCATGACGTCGATAAAGTAAATGTTTATGAAGGATGCATGCCTGTTGAAATAATGGCTGCCAGAGGATTCGACACCTTAAGATACGGTCCTATGAAACCAGTTGGGCTAAAAAATCCAAAATCAGAAGAAAAACCATTTGCAGTTGTTCAGCTAAGAAAAGAAACTGTTAGCGGAGAACTTTACAATATGGTTGGATTTCAAACCAATCTTAAATTTCAGGAACAAAAAAGAGTTTTTGGACTGATTCCTGCACTTGAAAATCTTGAAATAGTAAGATGTGGTGTTATGCATAGAAATACTTTCATAAATTCACCTAAACTTTTAAATCGTGATTACAGCATGAGAAGTATTCCAAATTTGTTTTTCGCTGGACAAATAACTGGAGTTGAAGGCTATATAGAATCAGCTTCTTCAGGTCTTGTTGCAGGAAGAAGTGTAGCAATGAAAATTTTACAAAATAAATGTTTTGAGCTACCTAAATCTACAATGATCGGTGCTTTAGCAGGGTATATAAGTGATGAATCAGTGAAAAATTTCCAACCAATGGGTGCTAATTTCGGCATTATAGATCCACTTGAAGAAAAAATTAAGGATAAAAAAGAAAGATACAAAAAAATTTCTGAAAAATCAATTGAAATTTTAAAAGGATTAAAGTAAAAAATTTTTACGGAGGTTTTGATTTATGAGGATAATAGTTGATGCTTGCGGTGGAGATAAAGGTAGCCTGGAAGTTTTAAGAGCCTCCAGAATGGCTTCGGATGAGCTTGGATACGAAATAGTTTTGGTCGGTGATGAAAATAGTCTTAAGTCTGAAAGCGAGAAAAATGGAATTTCACTCAAAGGAATAAATATTTTTCATGCACCTGATATTATAACCATGAACGATACACCAACTGAAATTTTAAAATCTAAAAAAGAAAGTTCTATGGCTGTAGGACTTAAAATGCTTGCGGAAGAAAAAGGAGATGCCTTTGTTTCTTCGGGAAATTCAGGGGCATTAGCAGTTGGTACAAGTTTAATAGTTAAAAGAATAAAAAAAGTTAAAAGATGTGCTTTTGCACCTGTTATACCCCACGACAAGGGAGCATTTATGCTCATAGACAGTGGCGCAAACATAGATTGCAAACCTGAAATGCTCTGCCAGTTTGGTCTTATGGGTTATATATACATGAAAAATGTTATGGTTGTTAAAGATCCGAAAGTAGGACTTGTAAATATAGGAGCAGAAAAGTGCAAAGGCGGAGAACTTCGTGAAAAAGCTTATGAGCTTCTTGAAAAAAGCAATATAAATTTTATAGGTAATTTGGAAGCAAGAGATATTCCTAAAGGAGTAGCAGATGTTGTTGTTGCAGACGGATTTACCGGAAATGTGATTTTAAAACTTTATGAAGGAATGGCAACTGAAATATTCGGAAAATTCAAAAGTATACTTACGAAGAACTTTAAAAATAAAATAGCTGCTTCAATTATACAACAAGATTTGTTAGATTTAAAAAAACAAATGGATTACACTGAATTCGGTGGTGCTCCACTGATAGGTGCATCTAAGCCTGTATTTAAAGCTCATGGCAATTCAGATGCAAAAACTTTTAAAAATGCTATCAGACTTGCAGGTGAATATTCAAAAAGAAATGTTATCAAATTGATGACTGAAGCAATTTCAGAAATCGATTTTTCACAAGATACCTAAAAAACATAAAGGAGATGACAAATTTGATAGATGAACTCGAAAAAAAAATAGATTATACTTTCAAAAATAAAAAATTAATTAAAACCGCTTTGACACACTCTTCTTTCGCAAATGAGTCAGGTGGAAAATTCGAAAGCTATGAGCGTTTTGAATTTTTGGGTGACTCTGTTTTAGGAATTATTACTTCCGATTATATATTTAAAACTTTTCCTCGCCTTCCCGAAGGAGAACTAACAAAACTTCGTGCGTTTCTTGTATGTGAAAAACAACTTTTCGCTTTTTCTAAGGAAATAGGTCTTAGTAAATATATAAAACTTAGCAGAGGTGAACGCCATTGCATGGGTCAAAACAGACCTTCTATTCTTGCCGATGTTTTTGAAGCTATATGTGCTGCAATTTACCTTGACTCTGGAATAGAAAATGCAAGAAAATTTGTACTTAAATTTATAGTCCCGGCAATTAAAAACCCAAAAATCAAAGACGCTCAAGACTATAAAACCGATTTACAAGAGATAGTTCAAAAAAATCCCGGAGAAACTATAGAATATGCACTCATTAAAGAAACAGGTCCTGACCACAACAAAAGATTCACTGTTGAAGTAAAAGTTAATAATAATTCTCTTGGGAAGGGCGTTGGAAAGAGTAAAAAAGAAGCCGAACAACATGCAGCAAAAGAAGCGCTTATTCTTATGGGACTATTTTAAATTAAATAAAAAGGAGGCAGTTAGATGGGAATTTTTGATAAAATCAAAGAAGGATTGAAGAAAACAAGAAATAATATAACGCAAAAAATAGATAGCATAGTTAAGTCTTTTACTAAAATAGATGAAGAATTTTTTGAAGAACTTGAAGAAATTTTGATAAGCAGTGACGTTGGAGTTAAAACGTCTGAGTTGATATGTGAAAATCTCAAATCCGAAGTTAAAAAAAGAGGAGAGAAAGACCCTGAAAAAATCAAAAAAATTCTTGCCGAAGTAGTTGAAGACATGATTAACGGGGAAAATGAACTTCATATACAGGGGAACCCTTCTGTTATTCTTGTGGTTGGCGTTAACGGAGTAGGAAAAACCACTTCCATAGGAAAGCTTGCCAGTATGCTCAGAAATGAAGGTAAAAGTGTTGTTCTCGCGGCAGGAGACACTTTCAGAGCGGCAGCAACCGAACAACTTGAAATTTGGGCAGAAAGATCTAAATGTCATTTGGTAAAACAGCCCGAAGGCTCAGATTCCGCTGCTGTCATATTTGATGCTATATCTTCAGCTAAAGCAAGAAAAGCTGATGTGGTAATATGCGATACAGCTGGTAGACTTCACAATAAACAAAATTTAATGAGAGAGCTTGAAAAAATAAATAAAGTTATAAACAGAGAGCTTCCTGAAAGCGATAAAGAAGTCCTTTTGGTAATTGATGCCTCAACAGGTCAAAACGGACTTAATCAAGCTTTAGAATTTAAAAAAATACTTGATTTAACAGGAATCATTTTAACTAAACTCGATGGTAGTGCCAGAGGAGGAATAGTTTTAGCAATAAAGAATGAACTTGGTGTTCCAGTTAAATTTATAGGTATAGGTGAAGACATAGATAGCCTTAGAAAATTTAATGCCGAAGAGTTTTCAAGGGCTATGTTTGAAAAAGGAGATGAAGAAAAAAATGTATGATTTAATTGAAATTTGTAAAGATTTAAAAAGTAAAGTTTCTGAAAAAAGATATAATCATTGTGTTAATGTTGGAAATATGGCAAAAAAACTTGCAAAAGTTCATGGAGCAGATGAGAAAAAAGCTTATATTGCTGGCATACTTCATGATATTGCCAAAGAAATGTCCTATAAAGAACAGCTTGAAGTTTTAGGAGAAAGAAATTTTTATCCTTCTGAATATTCAAGTAAAAATTATAGGATTTTTCATGGTTGGGTTGGAAGTATATATGTAAAAAAGAACTTTAATATAGACGATGAGGACGTTCTGAATGCAATAAGATACCATACAACCGGTAGAAAAAGTATGAGCAAACTAGAAAAAATAATTTACAATGCAGATTGTGTTTCTGTAGAAAGAAGATTTGAGGGTGTAGAATATTTTAGACGTGCTTCTTTATCGAATTTAGATATAGTTATAATAGATAAGCTCGCGGGAGCCATGAAAGATTGTTTGAAAAAACAAAGAATTATAATGCGTGATACTTACGAAGCTTATAATGATTTGATAGAAAATTATAAATAAAACACTTTGAAAAGAGGTAAAATTTAAGTGAAATCTGATTATAAGTATTTGGAAATAGAAAAAAAATGGCAGAGAATCTGGGATGAAAAAAATGCATTTAAAGCTTTGAATTCCTATGAAAAACCAAAATATTATGCTTTGGTGGAATTTCCGTACCCTTCCGGTCAAGGACTTCATGTTGGACATCCGAGAAGTTATACCGCTATTGATATAATTGCAAGAAAAAAAAGAATGCAAGGTTACAATGTTCTTTACCCTATGGGATGGGATGCATTTGGGCTTCCTACTGAAAATTTTGCGATAAAAAATAATATACATCCTGCAATAGTTACAAAAAATAATATTGCAAGGTTTAAATCTCAACTTAAATCTTTAGGTCTCTCTTTTGATTGGT
>CAKUXU010000061.1 GCA_934700635.1 uncultured Eubacteriales bacterium
AAATTTCTAAAAATGACGGTGTGGATATCCAAACAGAAATATCGCTTTTTTCTAAATATTCAAATAATTCTTTTAAATTTTGAATCATTTTAATATCAATGCTAAAAAGCGTTTTACCCATTGGAAGATAAATATAAATGGGTATATCCGAAACATCAAAAGAATATGAAACTTGATTTAATATAGTTTGACAGTCACTTGGAATTTGACAGCTTTCTTTAAACCAGTCTACGAAATTTTCTATATTTTTACGTCTTATTGGAACTCCTTTTGGTTCTCCGGTACTTCCTGATGTGAATAGTATATAGCAAATATCATCCGGTTTTACCCAATCATCTTTTAAGTGTAGTTCATTTTCAGACTTATATATATTTTCCGTTTCATTATTATCAACTACTTTTAAATTTGTTTCTAAATCTAACTCTGAAAAATTAAAGATAATTTCGCAATTTGTAGTTTTCGAAATTTTATATAACCTTTCAGGGGGATAAGTCACGTCTACCGGACAATAAGCTCTACCTGTTTTAAGAGATGCTATCATTACGGGTATTATATTTATGTTTTTATTCCCGTATATTAAAACAGGTGCTTTTGTTTTGCAATTTTTTTTAATATAATTTGCTATTTTTTCGGATTCCTCCCAAAGTTCTTTGAAAGTAATATGTTTTTCTCTGTGAATAATAGCAATTTCATTGCTATATTTAAACTTTTCAAGATCGTTTAATATCCACATTTTACACTCGCTCCTTAAATTAAAACATTATCGCCTACTATATCATACAATATAAAATTTTTCAATAAAAAATATTTAAAATAACTTTACTTGGGACCTGAATTTCAAACCTTAAATTTAAATAATGTGTAACTTTCAAAATGTACACCCGGAATTGTTTAAATACATATCATAAAATTTAAAAACTCAATATAAAAACGAAAAATATATGGCCTATTGTAAAATACAAAATTATTAAACAATTAAAATCCAAGAACGACATCTTTATATTTTTAATTTTTATCATTAAAAAGTAAAAATTTGAGAAATATTTTTAAAATAGTTGAAATTTTATGTATGTATAGTATAATTATTTTTGAGCTTTAATTTATTATGAAAAAGAAGGGAGCATATATGGAAAAATTAAATTTTTTACAAGTAAAAGGAAAATTTAAAAACAAAAAAGAGGGTATTCTGTCATATTTTGTTTTGGTCGAAAATTATGAAAAACATCTGAATTCAAAGCAAAAATATAATTTTCTAAATCCTGATACAATCGATAGTATGATTAAGGTATTAGATGAAAAACAATTAAGTCACCTAAAAAGTTTACTAGTTGTGAATTGCGATTATAATGTAAAAACAAACTTTAATACCTATGGTCCGCCTTCAGAAAGAGAAGGGCTTTCAAATTGGTTAAAAAAAAATATAGAAACATACAGAAAAGAATTAAAAATAGATTGTATTTACGGTGATATCTGTAATGTATGTAAAATGCTAGTTAAAAAAATTAAAAAAATCGAAAACAATAAACAAAATCAAAAAAAATAATAGCGAAATATAAGTCTAATCTGAAAAAATTTAATGGGAACTCCGTTGAATACCGGCAATGGCTTGCTCTTATGGCTTATGATCATGGTATCCCAGATATAGAAAAAACATATGATGTAACTAAATTGCTACGCAAATTAAACATAAAATATTTAACCGATTTAAAATGTCATTTTAACAGTGTAATGATAGAAAAAGTTATTATGGATATTGAAAAGCTTGAACCTTACCTATACAATTTAGCCACCGCTGAAATAAAAGATAAATTTTACTATGGTATACTTAACGAGCTGGGTAAGAGGGAAAATAGTAGCGACAAATATGATGAATACAACGCTTTTAAATTTGCTATTAAAAATGATTTAGTTCCCAAAATCGAAGGTGTTACAGAAATATAAATCCCTGAGAAATTCGGGAAAGGACCTAAAAAATATTTCTTAACTGTGTACTACTCAACTAGTAAAGATATGGCACTTGTGAATTTTTGTAAAAAACTCTACAATGGCTATTTTGAGTCTGCTGAGGAAGCGCTTGATGACCAGTGGCTAAAAACAATAATAAGATATTTAAATAAAATAAAAGTAGCTGATTTTTATGCCAATGAAAACTAAAGTACGTGTTTAGTACTTGGTATACTGGCATATACAGCTACTTTTTTCTTATAGGTAAATTGTTTTTACACGAACCTATTTTTATATTCACGCCAGTGGAATTATTAGGAAGTTTATTTTTTATAAAAAGTCTTATCTAATATGGTAAGGATAATTTTTATTTATAAAATGAAAAAATTCTTAAAGTATGAAGAAAGTAATTATGAATAATTTTCAAGGGTTCTAGTTTCATGCCAAGCAGAAAAATCATAGCGATTATTGGTAATCTTGGAAATATACTATGAACTTGTAAATCCACTTGGTTGTCAAGTGAAAGCAGGTCGGGTAAGGTCAAGTTTTGTTGATTTTGCACCAAATAAAATTCTCATTGCCCTTATGCAAAATCCAAATTTTTTTAAAATAATATTCCTTCTGAACTCAAATTTACGTATTCCTTTACGAATACTAAATTCTTAGTTTTTATATCTAATTTAATTACAATGCATATTAAATTATATCTAAAATTACTATTTAGTATTTATATGGTAATTGTGTAGGGCACAATATTTAAAAATACAAAATAAACATATTGAAAAGTAGCGCTATGTCACTAAATCTTATATTTAGAAGTATTAAAATGTGGATCTTTTAGATATAACATTAATGGTCGAGTATTTTTATGTAGCAAAATATAACAATTTTTCTTATAGTATTTTCATATTGACTAATACCCTACTAGGGCTTATAATGTTCTAAAATTATTTTATATGAGGAGATATGAATATGCATTGTTTTACTTTAGACGAACGGTATTTTGATTTTATTAAGAATGGAACTAAGCGTATAGAATTAAGATTAAACGACAAAAAAAGACAAAATTTAAAAATCGGTGATACAATAATTTTTTCAGAAAAAAATAATGATAAAAATAAAATTAGTGCAAAAGTGGACGATTTGTTTAAATGTAGTAATTTCAATGAAATTTTAAACATGTTTAATGTAGAAATTCTTGCAGATAAATCAATTTCAAAGCAAGAAATATTGAACGATTTGGAACAGTTTTACACAAAAGAAAAACAACAGCAATATGGCGTGATAGGAATAAAAATAAAATTGTTGGATGGAGAGCACGACAACAATGAATAAAAAAATTATTCGTAATAATGTAGTTATGCTTATCATTGAATTTTCAATTTTATTTTTAGGATTTAGTAATTCTTTTAAAGTATTAGGAAATGATCTAGATACTGGCGTTAGTATTAAATCACAACAGCAAGAAAATACATACTCTATTCATACCTTGTCGAGTTATAAACAAAAATTATCTGATTATGAATTTAATTGTTTAATTAAAAAAATATATGATTGTACTGATTTTATAAACAATAATTATCCCATGCATAAACGGTGGTTTTTCGAGAAATTAATTCCAAATATTGGGAATAAAACTCGAGAAGTTCTATTTATTACAAATTTAGAAAATAATATTGTAGCACTATCTGCGTTAAAAAATGAAGAAAACGAGAAAAAAATTTGTACGCTTTTTGTGGTTGAAAACTTTCAAGGGTTGGGTTTAGGATCTAAATTAATTGAAAGTTCAATGAATTTTTTAGGTACAACGAAACCTCTTATTACTTTTTCTGAAGATAAATTGCATATGTTTAAAAAATTTATAAATAAATATCAGTGGGAGCTATATGAAAAAGTTAATATTTATGGGAATAAATATTTGGAATTGTGTTATAACGGATATTTAAGCAAGTGATTTTACACACACGATTAATATTATATAGTAAAATCGTACATAAAAAATATTTTGCAAAAATAATATATCGATAGACTTTATTTTTGAACCATCTATTGTATTAATGTTATCTAGATGTGTTTCATAAATATGAGTCTTTTTTTACATTTTTGGTCAATTTCAAGTATGGTATTTTTTCATTTCCTTGTATCAAAAGTACATCTTCGAGTTAAATGGTTTTTATTGCTCGATTTTTAATTTGGGATTCAACTTTTCAAATAGACTCATAATTTGTCGCTGCTACTTGCGGTGAGTTTCCGTTCATTGAATCAAGTGTATGTACTCCTCGATCTCCATTTAAAATTTTTAAATCATAATCAAAGTCGCCGAACTTTGAAAATTTTTCTTCCCTTATTCTACAAATCGATAGTGTGTAAATGAAAATTATAAAATATTGCCAAGATTGTAGGTTAGAATAGAATTAATTATTTAAATGATTTATTTTATTATATTATGGGCACAAATTTGTAACGATTATATTTTTTAGAGACAAAAAAATTAACGATTATTACTAAAATTAAAGAAGTAATCGTTATATAAAAACTACATTATATCTAAATTGAGATACCGGTATGGCAAAAGCTTGTTATTTGGATACAATGTGAACTCCCAATTTTCCTAGCTTTGAGAGGTTTTGACTTAAAAATTATTTATCTAACTTAGGATTAAATGAATTTTTTACACTGTCCTTTGTTATTTATCATGCACCCATTATTTTTATAAGAATTCTATCTTTTTTATATGGGTGCAAAATTGTAACGATTTATAAAAAGCTAAGTATCAGCCGATTTATTCATTTTATTTCCCGCATGTAGGTTCATAAACTTTTGACGCTAAATAATAAGAACCTCGGTAGTTACCAGAGTCGAAAATCTTGTTGCTTAACAATAAAAATTTAAACTTCAAGGCGGTAACATATTTATTCCATATTTTTTAAATGGAAACTTTAAAAATAATGAATTTGAATTAGTATCAAAAGATAGATTTTTCGTTGACAAAACAAATATGATAAAAGATATAAGTAATTTAATTGGAGTCAAGGACAGGTTCATTTGTATAACAAGGCCACGTAGATTTGGCAAGACAATAAACGCTATGATGCTTGCGTGCTATTATTCAAAAAATGCTGATTTTAAAAAACTCTTTGATGAACTTGAAATCAGCAAAAGTAAGTCATATTTG
>CAKUXU010000062.1 GCA_934700635.1 uncultured Eubacteriales bacterium
ATGGGAGCTTGCACTGACTCGAATTACGCAATGCAGTATAAGTTAGGTGGAAGTTTTGCTCCTGTCGCTAGTTTCAATTTACTTGAGTCAGCTGTTAAGTCTTCTATAAAATCTGGAGTAAAGCCGTTTGTCGGGAATGTTCTTTCAAGTGATGTATTTTACAGTGATATAAACTCCCTTTATGATTGGCAAAAAATGGGCGTTTTGGCTGTCGAAATGGAATCCGCGGCTCTATATATGAATGCTGCACGTTTAAATAAAAATGCACTTTGTATATTGACTGTTTCCGATTGTCCGCTTAAAGGAGAGTCTCTTAGCAGTGAAGAAAGAGAAAAAGGGTTTGGAAAAATGGTGGAAATTGCTTTGAATACTGTTGTCAAATAGATGATTTAAATAAAATTTTTACTTGCTCGATTGGGAGGAAATAATGAAAAAAATAATTTCTAAATCTATTATTGTTCTTGTGGCGGTAATATCATTGGGATTTCTTTCTCTTATTGTAAAAACAGGTATTTTAATAGCTAAAGGCGCAATGAATGATGATAGGTTTTTTATTGCAATGGTAACTGATGGAGGAGGAATAAATGACCAATCATTTCAAGAGTCTGCTTGGAAAGGATTAAAGGAATTTAAAAATACCGACGAAGTAAAAGTGGGATATGTTGAATGCCAACAAGCTTCTGATTATTCATTGAATTTAGATAAATTGGCGGATGAGAAAGCAAATCTTATATGGGGAATAGGCTATAAGCTTGCAGGTCCGCTTGAGTCTGCTTCAAAAATAAATCCTGAACTCAATTATGCACTTGCGGATTTCTCTTTTGGAGAGAATATACCTAAAAATGTCACGTGTGTTGTATTCAGAGCGGAAGAGTCTTCGTTTTTAGTTGGATATGTAGCAGGTATGACTACAAAAGTCAATAAAGTTGGATTTATAGGTGGAATGAAAAGTCTTGTTATAGATCAATTTGAATATGGATACCGTGCAGGTGTTGCATATGCAGCAAAAGAAAAAGGGCAAGACATTGAAGTTAAAATTCAATATGCCGAAAGTTTCACGGATTCTGCAAAAGGTAAAGCAATAGCTATAAAAATGTTTGACGAATGTGACTGCATATTCCATGCTGCCGGTGGTGCGGGAGTAGGCGTTATTGAAGCTGCTAAAGAAAAAGGATCGTATGCAATAGGCGCTGATATGGATCAATCATTCTTAGCACCTGGAAATGTTTTGACTTCTTCGATAAAAGATGTAGGAAAAGCGGTTAAAATGGTTTCAGAAAAACTTATTAACGGCGAAAAAATAGGAGGTAAGACTTTTTCTTACGGCATAAAAGAAGGTTGTGTAGGTATACCTGAGAATAATCCTCACATAGAAGAAAAAGTAAAAAATAATTTGAAATTAATAGAGAAAAAAATCAGCGATGGAGAAATTGTTCCTCCGGGAACACTTGCTTTGTATGAAGAATATAACAAAAAATTACCAAGTCTTAAAATTTAATTTTCGGAAAGGAGGATAATTTATGGAAATAAGTAAAGATTATGCTGTTCAGATGAGAAGTATAACCAAGACTTTTGGGAACTCTAAAGCACTTGATAATGTGGATTTAGATGTAAAAAAAGGTGAAACTCATGCCATACTTGGAGAGAACGGTGCAGGAAAAAGCACCCTCATGAATATACTCTACGGGCTTTATGGTGCAGATTGCGGAGAAATATATATAAAAGGTGAAAAAGTTGATATTTCTAATTCAAGTTGTGCTATAAATCATGGTATAGGTATGGTACATCAACATTTTATGCTCATAGAAAAATTCACTGTTATGCAAAATATAATTCTTGGCAATGAAACAACCGACAGGTTTGGCATTATTAACACTAGAAAAGCTAAGAAAAAAGTTTTAGAAATAATTGAAAAATACGGTATGAAAGTTGATTTAAAAAGAAAAATCAGAAATATATCTGTTGGAATGCAGCAAAAAGTTGAAATATTAAAAGCTCTTTACAGAGGTGCTGAAATATTAATACTTGATGAACCTACTGCCGTTCTTACTCCGTATGAAATAGATGAGCTTCTTGAAATTATAGAAAGTCTAAAAAAGGACGGCAAAACCATTATAATAATAACTCATAAGCTTAAAGAGATAAAAAAGTCGTCTAAAGAATGTACTATTATTAGAAAAGGTAAGTTCATTGACAGAGTTGATGTTTCGCAAGAGAGTGAACAAAGTCTTGCTGAAAAAATGGTAGGTAGAAAAGTTAAGCTTTCTGTAGATAAAAAACCTTCGAATCCGGGTGAAATCGTTTTTGAAATAAAAAATCTTTTTGTTAAATGCGAAAGAGGACTTGAAGCCGTTAAAAATTTTAATTTGTCAATTCGAAAAGGTGAAATTTACGGACTGGCAGGAATTGAAGGAAATGGTCAAAAAGAGCTTTTGGAATCTATTATAGGTAAGCGCCATTGTGAATCTGGTAAGATTTTGATAAATGGAAAAGAAGTTCAAAATACAGGTATTAAAAATGTTCTTGACAGCAAAATTTCCGTTATTCATGAAGATAGACACAAAGACAGCATTGTTTTGCAGATGTCTGTTGCAGATAATGCAATACTAGAAAAATATAGAAAAGCTCCTTTTTGCAGGAATGGTTTTTTGGATTATGAACAAAGAGATAATTTTGCAAATAAGCTTATTGAAGACTACGATGTCAGACCGATCGGTTGTAAAAATACTAAAATAAGAAATCTTTCCGGGGGAAATCAGCAAAAACTTGTAATCGGAAGAGAAATTTCCAATGACCCTGACCTTTTAATAGCAGTTCAACCTACTAGGGGTCTTGATGTTGGAGCAATAGAGTATGTACATAAAATACTTATAAATCTTAGAGATAAAGGAAAAGCCATACTTTTAATATCGCTTGAGCTTGATGAAATTTTAGATGTTTCCGACAGAATAGGAGTCATATATGATGGTTCTGTCGCTGGAGAATTTGAACAAGAAGATGCAAATGAGCAAAATGTTGGCCTTTTGATGGCAGGGGGTAAATGTAATGATTAAAAAAATAGCTAAATTCTTAAAAACGCCATTTGCATGCACTTCTATTGCGGTAATTTGTGGATTTATGGTAGCGTGTGCGATCTTACTTGTCACGGGTTATAGTGCAAGTCAATCTTTAGCTATTATAATAAATTCTATTTTTTCAAGACCAAAGTTTATAGTCAATGTTATTCTTAAAAGCACACCACTTATTTTAACTGCACTTAGTGTCGCTTTTGCTTTTAAAGCAGGACTTTTCAATATAGGATCCGAAGGGCAATACATAGCTTCTACTGTTTTTTCTACAATAGTTGGAATAAGTTTTAATTTTCATCCAGTCATTCAAATTCCACTTGTTATTTTTTCAGGAGTTCTTGCAGGTGCGATTTTTGGCGGCTTGGTGGGAATTTTAAAGTCTAAGTTCGGTATAAACGAAGTTTTAACAAGTATTATGCTTAACTGGATAGCGCTTTATATGTGTAATTATATTGTGAACCTTGATCCTTTTCATAAACCTGATACAGATGGAACTTATCCTATAAATCCTTCGGGATATACTCTTTTGTTTAATGATTGGAAATTTTCGCCTGAAGGAATTGAATTTTTAAAAAATAATCATTTCTTAAATGAAGTTATCTTGAAAACCGATTTCAATTTAAATTTTCTTATAGCTGTTGCTATGGCCGCTTTGACTTGGGTTGTTATTTATAAAACTAAAAAAGGTTATGAATTTAGAGTTGCAGGTCTTAATCCGGATGCGGCACAAAATGCTGGTATAAATGTTTCAAGAAATATAGTTTATACTATGCTTATTTCTGGTGCACTTTCGGGCCTTGCGGGAGCGCTTTCAATTACAGGTACTTCAATTCACGGAATTCAAACACTTGCTGTATTTGAAAATTACGGATTTAACGGTCTTTCAGTTGCTTTAATTGCTGGAAGTTCTCCCATAGGATGCATATTTGCAGGACTTATGTTTAGTGGACTTATATATTCAGGTCAGTCGCTTCAATTTAAAATAGGAGTCCCTTCGGAAATAGTTAACATTATGATAGGAATAATAGTGTTTTTCGTTGCACTGGTTAGAATAATTCCTTCTCTAATTAATAAATTTTTGGAAAAGAGGGAAAAATTAAATGCTAAGTAATATATTTATAGCAATATCAATAACTTTGATGTATTCGGCACCATTGGCTCTTGCCGCTATGGGAGGAGTTATATCTGAGCGTTCTGGAGTTGTAAACATTGGAATAGAAGGTATGATGAGCATAGGAGCTCTTGCAGGCGCTACAGTTGGATATTTTTCAGGTAATGCATGGCTTGGACTTTTTTGTGCAGGAATTGCAGGAGGACTTTTGTCATTGCTTCATGCTATAGCTTCTATAACATTCAGAGCTGACCAAACTGTTTCTGGTATAGCTTTGAATCTTATTGGACCCGGACTTGCAATGTTTTTATCAAGACATTTTTTTAATGGTGCAACTTTAAGCTTACCTGTTCCAAATAAACTTCCAAAGGTTTTGGACTCTAAATGTCTTGAAAATACAATGTTTAGTAATTTTAGTATTGATGTAACTGTTATTTTGGCTGCTGTGGTGGTTGTTTTAGTTTGGTTTTTGCTTTACAAAACTAAATGGGGACTCAGAATAAGAGCAATGGGAGAACATCCTGCTGCTGTCGACACGGTTGGAGTTTCTGTTTATAAATCAAGATATTTTTGCGTTATTCTTTCGGGAATTTTAGCAGGACTTGGTGGTGGAGCAGTTACACTTGCAATAATTTCTCAATTTACTCCTACGGCAATAAGTGGTCAGGGATTCATTGCTCTTGCAGCTGTGATATTCGGAAAATGGAGACCTTTTGGAGCTTATCTGGCATGCATTTTATTTGGATTTTCTCAGGCACTTGTTGTTATGCTTGGCGGTGGAGCAGTTAGTGTACCTTCAACATTACTTGCTATGAT
>CAKUXU010000063.1 GCA_934700635.1 uncultured Eubacteriales bacterium
CTATGGCAAGAGCATTAGCTTCAGGTATTCTCTAAAACTTTAATTACTTGCCCATATCATATCACTTCATATATCATTTTAATCCCCCTGATATTAAAATATCAGGGGGATTATCTTTTAATTTAATCACTTTAAAAATTTTATTAATATTGACTTTTAAAATAAAATTAAATATAATAATTATAATAAGTTTTTTATGATGCTAAATCAATAAGTTTATAATATGTAAAGGTGATATTATTGACTATAAAAGAATTATCAAGCGAATTAAAATTAAGCAAACCAACTATCAGTAAAATAATATCTGAATTAAATATTCAAGTTGTAAAAATAGGGAATCGATTTGAACTTTCTGATGAACAATGTGAACTTATTAAATCACAAATATCGAAAAATAAAAACGAAAAAAAATCGCAAAAAACGAAAAAATCGAAAAATGAAAATCAAATATTATTTTTTCAAGAACAAATCGCAATAAAAGATGCTTTACTTTTAGAAAAAGAAAAACAAATTTCTGAATTAACAAAAATTTTAAAAGTATCACAGGAACAAAATTTAAAATTGATAGATGCTTTGCAAGCCGCGCAGGCACTGCATGCGGGAACAATAAGTAAACAAATAGAAGATCAATCAAACGTAACCAATCATGTAATTAAAAATTCAAATGAACCACTAAAAGACGCTGCAATTAATGCGGATTTTAATAAGGAAAAATCGCATTGGTGGAGCAATTTTTTTCGCAAAAATCGAAAAAATTAATTGAAAATTTTTCGATTTGCGATTTTTGCGATTTCCATTTTTATAGAATATCAAAGCGATAATATATTATTTTGATAAGTAATATAAACTCTTTTATAAATAAAAAATCAAATGCTTACATTTATTTTACAAAAACTCTATTCTAAGCTTCTTTCCCATCGCAGTAGCAAGTCGTTGTAATGTTCTAATTGAAGGATTTGCATTGCCATTTTCTAGTTTGCTTATATCACCTTGTGCTATACCAGATCGAACAGATAACTCTTTTTGTGTTAGTCCCTCTGCATTACGAGCATCAATCATAGCCTGCATAATAGTAAATTCAGGTTCAAGAGCTTCATATTCTTTACGAAACTCCTCATCTTTCATCTGTTCAGTAAGAAAATCATTAAAGTTAGTCATTGTCATTCTCCTTTCTACTGAGATAATCTGCTCGATACTTTTTAGCAAGTTCAATCTCTGATTTAGGCGTTTTTGCCGTTTTTTTTACAAAGCCATTTGTTAAAATAGCTTTATGTCCTACAACAAAGAAATAAAGAACCCTTGATATATCAGACCCTACTTTTGCTCTAAGTTCCATTATACCATCACCAATGGATTTTGATTCCGGTTCTCTCAAATTGTTGCCATTATCTCTTAACATTGCTATTGTGCGAAGCATTTTAGCTCTCATTTTAACATTTAGACTTAATATAAAATCTTTTGCAGGTTCAGAGCCATCCTCTTTTTCATAGAATATTATTTCAAATTCTTGCATGATTATTTTCTCCAAATATAAATATAGGATTTATCCTATATTTATTATATGGGATAAATCCTATATTGTCAAGTGATTTTTTTACTTTTTACGATAGGCTGATTATTTTGTTTTAATTATATTTTTATATACAGCTGGTTGAAAAGTATCTGATTCCAGTATTTTCAAAAAATACTTAAATCTATTATTTATTGGCTTTTCTCCATTTCTTTCTTTTTTTGTTGCTTCTGCATTTAAAATAGCATATTTTTCTCGTAAATAAAACTGCTTACCATATGTCAAATCATTGGTCAATTCATCTTTTGGAACGTGAATACGTAACAAAATACGAGCGATTTGTTCCATTTGTTCTTTATTGAACTCGTAATTGCATCCTTCAGCAAGTATGGAAAGCTGTTCTGAACCATAAACATTCAACCATTTTTCTTCATCGTCTTCTATCTCATTAATCATATTAATGGCAAGCGGCTCAGGCTTTGGTTGTTGATTGATAAATTCCTCAAGTGTGAGTTGATCTACATACTTTGTGTTTTTGGTGATATAAAAAATTATTGATATCCATTTACCACCTCTGCCAACTTTTCCACGTTCATATGTATAACATATGTCTGTTGTTTCTTTTAGAGCTTGTTGGCAGCTATCGAGCACACATTTTTTTAAATCTGACCAACCAGTACGTCCTGAATATTCATTTTTCTTTATCCCAAGAAGATTCCGAAGTTCTATAACAGTTAACTCTCGCTTTCCTATTTTTTCATATTGCTTTAAAATCTCATACATTCTAACTTGATTGGAACTTTTAAGTCGCAGGGCATTCCATAATTCATATTTTAAGTACTTATCTTTGAAATCAAACATCAATGGGAGAGCATCATCATGAGCATTAAATTCTACATACCACTCATCATGATCATCTTTTTCGATTATAGCTTTCTTAAACAATTGAAAAGCTGTGTATCCAGAACCATTTTCATTTGGAACTTCCACTATTTGTTGTAAAATATGCCGAATTGTATATCTAAAATGAGCTATGTTCATATCAGAACCAATTCCCATTATACGTCTAAAATCATCCAAAGAAAAACGTACGACTCTTGTAGATATATTTTTGGGATCTATTTTTGATAAATATATGCTGAATAATCGAAGTTCTTGTAACGACATATTATTGCTTCTTAATTCGTTCAATATGTTTCGCTTCTGCACAATTGCTGTATTAAATAGTTTTGACATTAATTATCACCTCAATATCTAGTATACCATTAATTACGGATATCGTCAATAAATTCTCCGTAATTGAGGAAATGAATCTCCGTAATTGAGGAAATGAATCTCCGTAATTGAGGAAATGAATCTCCGTAATTAAAATTGCAAACCATATAGGTATGTGATTTACGCTAACCGAAATCAATATTTAAATTATATTTAAATTATTATTAAATCTATCTATCAATCAATGAAAGATACGGCTTTTTTAAACCAATTGACAGATTGATAGATAATAAAAAATTATTAATTCTTACGTTAATTTTCCATGCTATTTCCAATTTCACTTTTAAGCGTACTGACATCTGTTTTAAGCCACTTTAATTTTTAGATGGTAATTTTGCTGATAACTCATTAGAAAGCCATTAAATGGCATTTCTGTTGCGTTTAAAGGCTTTTATTTTATTTTATTTAATTTGCCTTTTCCGAAAATTAGATTTTATTGGAAATAAAAATTTAATTTTTATTTTTTGTTTTCGTGAACTGCAAGTTCACTACTTAGATAATAATACTTTAAATACTTTAAATACTTATAGGACCTGCAAATAACGTAGATAAGCCATTTTTTTTATTAAAAAACCACCTTTTGATACTTAAAAACCACCTTTTGATACTTAAAAACCACCTTTTGATACTAATAAAAACCACCTTTTGATACTAATTGCTTTATATTCCACTATGTTGACAAAGGTGGTTATAACTGTTATAATGTTAGTAAATATGCGGTTATAAGATAAAAAATTATATTTTATTATAAATAAAAACCATAAAATTTATAAAAGTGGTTTTTTAAGTAGTTTGGAGATTTGATTATGAGTAAAGTAAAAAAATATGAAATGACTTATAATTCAGAACACTATACAGTAGCTGCAAATGATATAATTCGTGGAAAACAGTCAATGACATTACAAACAGCAAGACTAATAAGGTTACTCATTACTCAAGTTGTTAAAGAAGATAAGGACTTAAAAACATATAATTGTAAAATAACAGACCTTGCTAAATTCTTTAATATTCCAAAAAATAACTTGTATCGAGATATTAAGCAAATTTGTAATTGTGCCATGTGTAGTTGTGTAAATATTAGTGATGGAAATCCGAAGCATCCGTGGAAAATATTTCATTGGATTTCTACTGCAGAATACGATGGAAATGGTACAGTAACACTTAGATTATCAGATCAAATTAAACCATATGTAATGGAATTGGAAAAATGGTTTACACAGTATCAATTAAAAAATATTTTGGAGTTTAGTAGCTATTATGCTATAAGACTTTATGAAATAATCAAATGTGAAGATGGTTTGACTGGTGGTAAAAAGTCAGAATTAGAATTTGAAATTAGTGAGCTTCGTAAATATTTTGATTGTGAAAAAAAATATGTTCGTATTAGTCAGTTTAAAGAAAAAGTTATTGAAGTAGCAGTAAGAGAAATTAATGAAAAATCTGATATTTTAATATATCCTCATTATAAGAAAAACGGACGTGCAATAACTAGTATAAGTTTTGAAATTCATATTAACTATGAAAAACAAAAATGAAAATCTACTTGAAAGAATTTACAGCTCATGCATGAGCTGTAAATTCAAATTTTGGATTATGAAACAAATTCTACAATCCGAAAAGTCTGGATAGCAAGGAACGCCGGTGTCTAGACACTCGGCAAATTTTGAAAAAAATCAGTGATTCCGATTTTCTCAAAATTTTATTTTTTGGGAGTACCCAAACCCCATTATTTTTTTCAATTTGTTTGTATTAAGAAAGGATAAAAATATGAAAAATCGTTCACGAAAATGTATGATAACTTTTTATGTTTCTGAAAGAGAAAAAGCTTTTATTTTGAAAAAAATGGAGATTTGCAAAATAAAAAATATGAGTGCATATTTACGAAAAGTTGCTATTGATGGGAAAATTGAAATTCATGATTATTCATGGGTTCGTGAACTCAATGGTATCTTAAATAAAATTGGTTCTAATATTAATCAAATTTCCAAAAGAATAAATGCAACAAATTCAGTTTATAAATCTGATATGGAAGATATCAGCAATAAAATGAATGAAATCTATAATGTTCAGAACAGAATCTTATCTATAATTAAGGCAACACCGCATATATCGTGATAAAGAAAAAGCGCATCCGTCCCTAAAGCTGAATACGCAGAAATATGTTCA
>CAKUXU010000064.1 GCA_934700635.1 uncultured Eubacteriales bacterium
GCCGGACTTGAACCGGCACGGTATCGCTACCGAGGGATTTTAAGTCCCTTGTGTCTACCTATTCCACCACAGCGGCATACCACTAACACCACTGTGGTGTATTATATTACATAACAAAATGAATGTCAACTATAAATTTCAAATTTTTTTATTTAATTTTTTCAAGCCATTCCTTTATTTGATTTCCTTCGATGGTTTGACCTTTAAAATCCGTATGATTTACATAGTCTTTCAAGTTTGAAACTTTTAAATTTTCACTAATAGATTTTATTAATTTTTTTTCTTTTTCTGTATCCTCTACAACGGTTCCTTCTTCAAGCAACAAGTCTACGAGTTCTTCTTCTCCTCTTTGGATATCTGTAGCTTCAAATTTAGCATATTTTTTTATAAGCTCAATTATATCTTCCTTCTCATAATTTCCGGATTTAATACTGTTTTCTATTTTTTCTTTAATTCTTTTCCTTTCTGAATTATTTCTATTTAAAAAGTCTTTGCCTTTAGTGCTGTTGGGATTTACTTTCTTGTATTCAGATTTAAACCTCTTTTTAGGAACTTTTTTAAGAGCCTCTTCCTCTGATTTACATGAAGCAATTTCAGTTAATTCTTGTATTAATTTATAGAAATGTATACCCGAACGCAATCCGGATGTTTTATTTGTTTTATCTGTTTCCCATTCTTTTTTATATTGTCCTTTAAGTATACTATTTAAATTTTCTAAAATTTCTACATAAAGCTTTCTTTCTTTCCAATATTCCAAATATACATGAGTATATGTCCCTCCAGTCGATCGACTTTCACCTATTCTGCTATATCTTCTGAAATATCTTTCTTCTTCTTTTAAATCTGCTTCTCCTTTAGTGGCTTTAATCATATTTTTAAAAGTATTTGGCATATTTTGAATTTCTGTTTTTGTTGCACCTGATTCATCCGGATAATTTCCAGATTCATAAAATTTTTTATAAATTCTAGGATATTTATGTTCCAGTTCTTGTTCTGCTTTATTTATAGCTTCCATATAAGATTTTACCATGGCTTCATACTCAGAATGTAAGCTTTGAGCATCTTTTGCTGTTTTTTCCTGTAAATCTTTTGCATTTTTAAATTCTTGATCACCTATTTTTATTGGTTTGGTAGGAGAAATACTTTGTCTTATGGAATTTAATCCTTTTTTTATTGTTAATCTTTCTTTGTTATCTTTTTTTTCAGATGACGGTTTATCTTTATTGTCTTTCTCATTTTCTGTTTTTTTGTATTCAGAATTAAACCTATTTTTCGGAACTTCTTTAAAAGCTTCTTCTTCTGATTTACATGATGCAACTTTAGTTAACTCTTGTATCAATTTATAAAGCTTTATAGCCGAAGTGAAAATATCAGTTTTTGTATTGTTCTTTAAACTATCATCTATATTGCCTTCATATATGTCATTTAAACCTTTCAAGTTAGATACATGTCCTTCTCTTTCTTTCCAGTAACCTATACATGCATCTACATTATTCTTCACTATTTTATTCTCACCATCAATGGTGTAATTTCTAAAGTTTTGTTTTTCCGAGTCTTCTTTTTTAGTATACTTTAGAATCATTTTCAGAGAATTGTCCATATTGCCAAAAAAATTTTTATTATCTTTAATTTCAGACTGATATTCGTCGTTATGATAACATCTTTCATAAACTTCAGGAAATTTAGCTTCTATTTTTTCAGTTAAATTTTTTATACTTACTGTAAATTTATCTGACATTTCCTTATATTTAGAAATCAAATTTTCAATATCTTTGGCTGTTTTTTGTCGCAAATCTCTTGCGTTTTTAAATTCTTGATCACCTACTTTTATTGGTGTGGTTGAAGAAATACTTTGGCGTTTAGAGTTTAATCCTCCTTTTAGTTTTGAATTTTCTTTACTTTTCTTTTTTTCTTCTTTCGATATTAATTTTTCTTTACTTTCGAACATCTTATGTTTTATACTCATTGTTTTTTCGAGTTTCTTTTTAAGTTTTTCATTTTTCATTGGACTTAAATTTTCTTCTTCGTCATCTTTATGTTCTAAATTGTATTTTCTTAAAATATAAAACACCATAGAGTTAGCTATGATACTACCACCGTCAAAAATCTTGTCTTGTTCTTTATTTTCTTTTAAACTATCAATTATTTTTTTGGAGGTAACATAATCTGTCTCTACACTCTCTAAAAAACTTTTATAAACAGCTTCATCTGCGGAAGTCGGTTTTATTTGTGATTTACAAATTTCTTCTCTTAATTTTTTAAGTGTGGCCGAACAAAAATCACCATATTGTACTCTTTTTTTATTGTCTTCAACTGCAATTTTTTTAACGTTTTTAAGAAAATCTTTCGCAGTTTTACAAGTTTTTCCGTTTATTTTTAAATACTTTCCCGATTTTTTTATTTTAACTTTACTCTTTATTTTGGTTAATGTACTTTTTATACTAAGCTTCATTCAATCAACCTCCTAATTAAAGTTATATCCACTTGATTTTAGTATTTCCAAAGTATTATCATTTCCAAAATTCAAATAACTTTGTTTAGTATTTCTTTCAAATTCTCTTGCATATTCTTCATCTATAGTAGATTGTTTTCTTATTTCGAGTACTAAATTTTCAATACTACCCTCTTCAAAATTTCCGTTAAGTAAAGAATCGCTAAGGTACTTTTCTGAGGACTTTCTAAAAGATTTTGCGATACTTGCACATTCAAATCCTCCAAAATGAGATTCGATGTTTCCTTTGGTTCTGCAATTCATAATCATCGGCAAATCTTTTATACTTTGCAAAAATTCATTGTACGCCATTTTTAGCTCTAAGAAAAATTCAGTAAATTTTCTTTCTTTGGATTTCTCGGACTCTGAATTTTTGAATTCTTCAAGTGAAGTAAAAAGTTCTTCTATTAACCTTTTGTCCCATAATCTTCGCCCTTTTTTTATGAAAGTATCATCTACAAAGTAATCCATCTAAGCTCACATCCTTCACTTTATAATTAATTGCTTTTTAATTTCTTCCATTCATCTATTGCATACTTAGAAGTGTTTTCATAATCATCATAATTCCAATACGGTTTATTTAGAAGCGAATTTATAACGTATTTTCCCATAATATCGTCGGTCCATGATTTAGGTGCTCCAGAAAAAATAGGAGGTAAAAATTTATTTTCCTTAATATAATCAATCATCGAACGTTCAAGAGGATTGTCGAGTATACTTCCATCATCGATATTGTAAGGAACATATCCAAACTCAGAAACTATATACTTCTTTGCTAAATCCGAAGAAGCATACCACACTAAAAAGTCTTGAGCTGCTTTTTTTTCGTGGTCTGTAGATCTAGAATTTATACAAAAATATCTAGGGACATTTATCCCTAATGACTTATTTAAATTTTTATTCAAACTTTTTCCTGAAGAATCTAAATCATAATCGGTAACAGGAACTTTAAAAGGTATAAAAATAAATCTTTTAGCAGCTAAGGAGTCAAATATGCTCATATTTTCATAATCTTTAGTAGTTGCTATCAAAAAAACAGATTTTCCTTTGACAAAATTTTTAATCGATTGAGAAGTGCTGTTTTTTGATGTACTTATAAGCTCGGCTCCTCTGTTTAATTTAGATGATTCACCTGCAGCATTTGAAGATATAAGATCCAAAAGTTCTACATACTTTGAAATAGGATTTTCAAGATTATTTACTTCATCTTCGTTTGCATTATAAGCATCTGAAGGCAGTGAAAATATAGATGCAAGAATAGGATTCATAATGTAAGAGCCGAAAATTTTTGAGTTTGAACCCGAAAAAGAAAATACTCCCTTTAAATTTTTGCTGAGTCCTCTTCCCGCTTCTAAAAATGTATAGTCTTTTTCATTTAACTTAAATTCTGAAATAGCACCACTTGAAATATATGAATTTAAAGCTTCAACAAAATAATTGAATTCTTCATAAGAACAAGCTTTTAAATCATTAATTACTTTTCTGTATTTATCGCCACCAAAAAGTGAAGAAAGCATTTTAGGGTCAACTACAAATCCATATCCTTCAAGTGTAGTCGGTACGCCAAAACTATCCGAAGAGTTTGAGCTAAGCCTAATACCTTCCGGAATTGTATTAACCATTTCCTTAAACGAATCTTCAGTTGCATTATTAAAATCCCATATATTTTCAGATTGCTGTGAAAGCTTAAGTTCATCTATTGAATTCAAAGTAAAAATACTTGGAGGGTATTCTGAATTAATAAATGATTCTAAGTTTGAATAAGTACTTTCTTCTTCCGAAGGAGTAACTGTTCTTATAATAACGCCTGTCTTTTTAGTGTATTCATCACACATTTCACGAAAAGCCTTCCCAATAGATGTGTCTGAATTATAAATAAAAATGTCATAATCCTTATTTGCAGAAAGTTGTTTCTTTGAATCATCTTCTTGATTTTTCGCACAACCGGAAATGAAAATTATACTTAAACTAAGTAACAAGGACAAGTGTTTAGAATATTTTTTCAAAAAACCATCCCCAAAAAATAAAATTCTTTGCACAAAAATAAATATATACCACAGAATTATATATTAATTATTTATATAAATCAATAGTATATGAAAAATTTTTTTATTTTTTATGTTCTAGCTGTGCTTTTGTTACCATATTCATCTATAAAGGATGTGAGGACAAGTATGGATAAACAAAATAAATCATTTTATGAATTAATAAATATTTTTCCAGAAAAAATAAAAAGTTTTATTTTTAATCTTCCAAATGAAATTAAAAATAAAATTGAAGAAATACGAATAAGAATAGGAACTTATTCATGTATTATATATGAAAAAAAAATTATTCCCATTAAAATAGCAATTACAAGAAATGATTTAGATGAAATATTTAAAAA
>CAKUXU010000065.1 GCA_934700635.1 uncultured Eubacteriales bacterium
AAGAATTCAAAAAACAACAAGAAGAAGCTCAAAGACAACTAGAAGAACTCAGAAAACAAGAAGAACTCAGAAAACAAGAAGAACTCAGAAAACTAGAAGAATTCAAAAAACAACAAGAAGAAGCTCAAAGACAACTAGAAGAACTCAGAAAACAAGAAGAACTCAGAAAACAAGAAGAACTCAGAAAACTAGAAGAATTCAAAAAACAACAAGAAGAAGCTCAAAGACAACTAGAAGAACTCAGAAAACAAGAAGAACTCAGAAAACAACTAGAAGCCAACAGACAAGAAGAGCTCAAAAAGCAACTAGAAGAAGCCAACAGACAACTAGATGAATTCTTAAAACAACAAGAACCCAGACAACCAGAAGAAGCTCAAAGACAACTAGAACTCAAAAAACAAGAACTCAAAAAACAAATAGAAGAAACCAAAAAACAACGAGAACTCAGAAACCAAGAAGCCCAAAGACAACTGGAAGAAAAAAGAAAGCAACTGGAAGAAAGAAAAAAACAAATAGAAGAAACCAGAAAACAACTGGAAGAAAAAAGAAAACAAATAGAAGAAGCCCAAAAACAACGAGACCTCAGAAAACAAGTAGATGCTACAGAAAAAGCGAATAAAATAAGTGAAAAACTAAATAAATGTGTAGAAATAAATAACAATCGTAATGCACTCGTTTCACTTAATGGTCCAACCATTATAATAGGAGATTTGCATGGTGATATAAATGCTACCGTACTTGTAAGAGATCAAGTTGATAAATTTTTAAGCGAAAACGAAAACAATAATGCTATATTTATGGGAGATTACTTTAACAAAAAAGATAATAAAAAAGATGAAAGTTTTAATGTTCTAGAAATAATCACTGATTTACAGATTAAGTATGGAAACCATGTAGTCCTTTTGAGAGGAAACCATGAAGAATCCTATAATGATGACTATGAAAATTTTAAATATTTTGGGATATTCACTTCTGGAACTTACGAAGGAAGTCTAGCAAATGCGGAATTAATAGATGAAAAATTAAAAGAAATTAACTCCACTACAATAAAAGACTTTTGTAATTCTTTGCCTATTGCAGCAGAAGTAACCAACAATAACCAAAAAGTTTTATGCTTGCACGGTTTTATACCTTCTGATAAAACTGATTCTTGGTTAGACATCCTTAGAAATGAAAAATCTAGTGAAATAAGTTCAGATATAAAGCATCCACTTTTATGCAATTTTTACAGTAAAGAACAGCAAGATAAAACCAAGTCAATAGGACTTAATAACCTGGATCTTGTATGCAGTAATACATTAAAAAATTTCCTGAAAAACAATAATTATAAATGTTTAATTCGTGGACATAGTCACAATGCATTTTCTGAAAAAGATATATTTGGTGACGGAACTTGCTATAGCGTACATTCAAATCCATATGATTTTTTTGATGGTGGTTTAAATTCCACAGCAGGAATACTATTATTCGACAATGATGGTGAAATTAAAACAGCAATAGAATATAAATACCGCATTAATGAGGATATGCATTATAAATTCAGCGATTTAGTCGAAGTACCAAGTCGTAAAGATGAAATAGATAATATGCTAAAAGAAAACTTAAATGAAACTAATAAGAAGATTATTTCCGCATCACCAGAAAAGTTCAAAGAAATAGTAAAAAAATATAGAGGTGCACTTATTTTTAGAGGATGTTATTTCGAGAATGAAGAATCCGCTAAAAAATATGACGATATTCTTTTTAATAGTATTAAAGAAGCTATTCGTACTAATAAAGTTCGTTTCGGATTTGGTGGTGGTTCATATGTATTTTTTGCAAACAATCTCTATTGTGCACTAAAATATGCTGCAAACAGTATATCAGGCAATTCTCCTATAGTACGAATATATCTAGCTTACAACCTTGATGATAATGTGAACTATTCTAAAACCGATACTGTGGGTAAAAATACAGACGATGGTATTGTAATTTGTAATGAACCATTTACATTAGACTTAAATAAAGAAAAAAATAATGATTTTATGGAATTATCATTCGGCAAAAAAACATGTGGTTGGTGTCGAGAAAAATATCCTGATATTGAAAAAAATATGAAAGCTTGGATAGAAGAATGCATTGGAGAAAAAGCTACAAGAATTTTATGGTCAAATTTATCAGACAATTTAGTGATTGAACATTAATATTTTATTGACTAATAAAATCTAATCTATATACTCCAAACTAATATAAATTGTCCGCCAGTAATGTTATTTATTGGCGGATTTGTTTTTTATTTTAATAGGTGTAAATAATAATTTAAGATACTAAAATTTCACTTTATTTATAAATTAAAATCATATCTTTCTCTTTTAAGTATTCTTAGTTCTAATTTTAAAAATTAAATTTTTCTTGAAGTTCACAAAATTTAAGATTTTTTCGCTCGTCTCCATTTAGATCCATTTCTATCTTGCCTTGGTTTAACATGAGAAGTCTTGAACCAAAATTTAAAGCATTTTGCATATTATGTGTAATCATAAGTGTTGTAATTTCAGAATCTTGAGTGATTTTTTCGGTCAAATCTAAAATTTTTGCCGAAGATTTTGGATCAAGAGCAGCAGTATGTTCATCTAAAAGTAAAATTTTAGGTTTTGATAAAACTGCCATAAGTAGCGTCACTGCTTGTCTTTGTCCCCCTGATAGCAATCCCATTTTAGTGGTAAGTCTATCTTCGAGACCTAAATTCAATTCTGCAAGTTTTCCTTTGAAAAGTTCTGTATTTGATTTACTAACACCGAATTTAAAGCCTCGTCTTTGCCCTCTTAAAAATGCCAAAGATAAATTTTCTTCAATCGTTAAATTTGGTGCTGAACCCTTTAATGGATCTTGGAATACCCTTCCAATAAATTTTGCCCTCCTGTATTCAGGTAAAGAAGTTACGTTATTTCCATCAATTAAAACTGTACCGTTTTCAGGAAAAATTGTTCCTGAAATTAAATTCATAAGTGTTGATTTACCCGCACCATTTCCCCCGATTACAGTGACAAATTCGCCTTTCTTAATTTCTAAACTAAAATTTTTAAATATAATTTTTTCATCCGGCGAACCTTTATAAAAGGTTTTTACTATATTCTTTAGTTTAAGCATTTTTCGTTGCTCCTTTAAATAATTTAAAGTTCTTTCTTACACTTGGAATTCCAAGTAAAATTGCAGCAACAAGTGCTGTAAAAAGCTTTAAATCACTCGGGTTCATCCCAAGATTTAATACAAAATAAATTATAAATTTATAGCCAATTGAACCCAAAACAACAGCAATTAATTTCAACAAAAACGAACTTTTTTTAATAAAAGCTTCCCCAATTACTATTGAAGAAAGTGCAATTACAATTACACCTGTTCCCATATTTATATCTGAATATCCATTGTTTTGTATAAGTAGAGCACCGGAAATTGCACACAGTGAGTTACTTATCATTAGAGCTAAAATTTTATTGAAATCTGTATTTATTCCTTGAGCTTTCGCCATTTGAGGATTATCACCTGTTGCACGAACTGCCAGACCAATTTCTGTTTTAAAAAACAAATTCATAATTACAAGTAGAAATGCACAAATCATTAAACAAATAATGAAATTAAAAATAATCGAACTTCCAAAAACTGTAGTTTTACCTAGTAAAGAGATATTTGCTTTACCCATAATTCTTAAATTTATCGAATAAAGCGCTATCATTGTTAAAATTCCCGCAAGTATATCTTGAATTTTGAATTTTGTGTTGAAAAAACCTGTAATCAATCCTGCTAAAGAACCGACTAAGCCAGCAACAACTAAACTTAAAGCAGGATCAATTCCAATTGAAATTAAAACTGCGCAAACACTTCCACCAAGCGCCAGACTTCCTTCAGCAGTCATATCCGCAAAATTTAAAATTCTGAATGTAATGTAAACTCCGAGTGCAAGAATTGCATAAATTAATCCTTGCGAACATGTGGAAAAAATAATATTCATTTTGAACTTTCCTCCAGATCTTCCGGTACTTTAATTCCTAATTTTCTAATTATATCCTGATTCAAACTTAATTTTGCATCTTTTAAATATTCAATTGGCATATTTTCTGGGTTACTCTCACCCTTTAAAATTTTTACTGCTTGCTGTGCCGTAAGCTTTCCGAGTTCATAATAATTCACACCATAAGTAGCTGCTACACCTTTTGAAATCATTGTATCTTCAGCAGAAACCACAAATTTTCCATTTTTTAAAAATATTTCTGAAATCTGTGGCATTGCCGAAAATGTAACTTTATCGATCGGAGCATACAGCGCATCAACTTCTTTTACTAACTTTTCAGTAATTTGCTGAATTTCGTGTGACTGCGAAACCGCAGCCATTTTGGGTTCTAAACCTAATTTCTTTACACATTTTTCTGCAAGTTCTGCTTGATATTGTGGACTTGGGTCAGTGGTTGAATACAAAATTCCAATTTTTTTGGCATCAGGTTTAAGTTTTGGAATTAACTCAATAATTTTATCAATTGGTGCTAAATCCGAAGTTCCAGTTACATTTGAACCTGGGTGTTCAGTTGATTCTATCATACCTGTATTTTCAAAATTTGTTATTGCTGTAGCCAAAATCGGAATTTCTTTTGTAGCATTTGCTACAGCCTGTGCACATGGCGTTGAAATCGCTAAAATTAAATCTTTTTTTTCACTTACAAGCTTTTGTGCAATAGAAGCACAATTTGACAAATCTCCTCCTGCAATCTGCACATCAAACTCTACATTCTTGCC
>CAKUXU010000066.1 GCA_934700635.1 uncultured Eubacteriales bacterium
GAATAGTACCAACATACTATTCAGAAGGCGATTTATGGAAAGAACTTTCCTCTTTTGCAAGTGAGCAAAAAATAGAAATATCAAGTAATACATTTTCTATTTATCACGATACAGAATTTAGAGAACAAGATGTTGATATTGAGATATGCGCTAATGTAAAGAAATTTGGGAAAAATGTCGATTCATTTTGCTTCCGTATAACAGAAGCCGTACCATTTATGGCTTGCACAATGGTTTATGGAGAATTTTCAAATATTAAAGGTGCATATCTTGCATTTACAGAATGGCTTCAAAAAAACAGCCAATATAAAATGTCCAACCCAATGCGTCAAATTGTGCATAGAGGTCCATGGAATGAGAACAATCCAGAAAAATATTTAATTGAAATTCAAATACCTTTGGAACGCACAGTCTAAAATGTCCTGCAAAAAAATGCAGGACATTTTCATTTTTTCCTATTGTATCTCACATGATGTGAGGTATTATACTAAAATTATCAAGTAAATAAGGAGGAAAACATGAATTATCAAGTAAAGGCCATTGGCCAAGTAAAAAATGATGAAAATGGATCATTTATACAATTGAATCCAGAGTATATTTCAGGATTACAAGCATTGGATGGATTTAGCCACATTAATGTAATCTGGTGGTTTAGCTTCTGTGATAATGACAAATCTAGAAATGAGTTGCAATGTGAACAACCTTATAAGAATTCACCTGAAGTTATGGGAGTATTTGCTACAAGATCACCAGCACGTCCAAATCCTATTGCATTGACAGCATGCGAAATTATCAGTATTGACTATCAAAAAGGACTTATCCATCTTGCATTTATTGATGCAGAGAATGACACCCCAGTACTTGACATGAAACCGTATACACCAAGCTTAGATAGAGTAGAAACACCAAATGTACCTGCATGGTGCAGTAACTGGCCTAAAAGTACAGAAGAATCAGGTTGCTTTGATTGGTCACAAGTATTTAATTTTTAAGGAGGTCTTATGAAGTTAAAAGATTATATTAACGATAAACCTATTCTTGAAACCAATAAGCTTATACTTCGTACTTTAAAAAAAGAAGATGTTTGTGATTTAAAAGACTGGTTGGGTGATAAGTCAATTTATACTTATTGGGGCAAACGTCCTGGAAAAAATGACTTAAACCCAGAATTACTTTTTGAAAAGCCAGAAAGACCTACAAAAAGCTTTCGTTGGGGTATTGTTCATAAACAAGACAACAAGGTAGTTGGTGATATATGGGTATATCTCATCAAAAATGACCGTATGGCAAATGTGGCATTCCGTCTTTCATGTAAATATCAAGGTAACCGACTTAGGACAGAAGCATTAAAAAGAGTAGTAACATTCTGTTTTGAAAAAACAGAACTCAAACGCCTATGGGCTGAGGTTGATATAGAAAATATTACGTCATATAAAACTCTTGAAAAAGCAGGTTTTAAACGTGAGGGGTTTATTCGTGATGGTAAAAGTAAAAGGGTGAGTACGTATTGTAATTACTATTTGTATGGTATAATAAAAGCTGATTATATTGAGATTATGGATAATAACAAAATATTATAATAATTATTATTAAAAAAATAAAAAAATTAAATAAGAGTTGTTATGTTGATAGTAAAAAGTAAGCAAGTGATGATACTCTTGCTTACTTTTTATTTAGAAATTTGCAATAATCAGCAAATAAATTTCTAAAAATACGAAAGTTATATTCCTAACTATTATAAATAATTGATATAATAAATTTAAACATTTATTATATCAAGAGGTAATTTTATGAGAAGAGAAAATATACAAAATAAAGAAGTTATTTATAATGGAAAACAAAGTTTTAAAGATAATTACAGTATAACAAGTGTAATTATCGGTAAATCTGTTGTTCGTATTGATAAGGAAGCATTTTCGAACTGCTGTAATTTAGAAGAAATAGAATTTTCAAAAAATCTCGTTACTATTAAAGAATCAGCATTCAAAAATTGTAATAATTTAAGAAAAATAACTATTCCTAGTACTGTTATGGCTATATACAAGTCAGCATTTCAAAACTGTAGAAATTTAAAAAAGATAGAAATTCCAAATTCAGTTATTAATATATCTGAAGGTGCATTTGGGGGTTGTTCAAATCTTTGTATATATTGTAATGAAGGCTCTTATGCCGAACAATATGCAATAAAAAATAGTATTGACTATAAATATATTGATTTGCATAAAATACAGGATAAAAATGTTTTTTATAATGGGAAACAGAATTTTAGTAATAATCAAAATATAAAAAAAGCAGTTATTAGAAAGACTGTTTTAATTAAAGAAAATACATTTTTAAATTGCACTAGTCTAGAATCAATAAACCTACCAAATGATTTAATGTACATAAAAGAATCTGCTTTTAATGGATGTACAGAATTAAAAGAAATAATATTACCGCCTTCGGTTATAGAGATTGATAATAAAGCATTTAAAAAATGTACAAAATTAAAAAAAATAGAATTATATAATACATCAATTAATTCTATTGAAGAATCAAGTTTTGAAAGTTGTATTAGTTTAGAAAATATAAAAATACCAAATTCAGTGATTTATATTAAAGATAGAGCATTTTTTGATTGTAGAAATTTGAAAGAAATAGAAATTCCTGATTCAACAAAGTATATAGGAGAAGATGCTTTTATTTATTGTTTAAAATTAAAAAAAATAAAAATACCAAATTCAGTTGTTCATATTTCTAGAACAGCATTTATTGGATGTTCAAAGCTGTGTATATACTGTAATGAAGGTTCTTATGCTGAACAATATGCAATAGAAAATAATATTAACTACGAATTTATTAAAAATATAAATATACAAAATAACATAGTAAAAAATAAAAATTATATATATAAATCGAAAGCTTCAAAACAAAAAAATGAAGAAGTTATTTATGACAAAATGCAAAACTTTAATAATAATCAAAATATAAAAAAAGTAATCATTAGCGACGGAATTGATTTAATTGAAGAAAAGGCATTTTTTAATTGTTTGAATTTAAAAGAAGTAAAATTTTCAGAAGCTGTGAATATGATAAAAAAAGGCGCTTTTCAAAATTGTGATAGTTTAAAGAAAATAGAAATACCAAACTCTATTACTAAAATAGAACAAGATGCATTTAGACACTGTACAAACTTATATGAAATATATATACCAAAGTCTGTAATTGAAATTGGAACATCCGTATTTAGAGAATGTCTAAAACTTGAAAAAATAAAGTTATCAAACTCAATTACTAAAATTGATGAATATACATTTCATTCATGTAAAGCACTAAAAAAAATAGAAATTCCAGACTCAGTAATGAAAATTGGAACATCTGCTTTTCGAAAATGTAGTAATTTAGAAGAAATAAAATTACCTGAATCTATTATTGAAATTGATAGCCTTGCATTTCATTCATGCAAAGCATTAAAAAAAATAGAAATTCCAGACTCAGTAATAAAAGTTGGAACATCTGCATTCAGAAAATGTAATAGCTTAGAAGAGGTGAAAATACCTAATTCTGTAAAATACATTGGAGAGTTTACATTTTATGACTGTCCAAATATATGTATATACTGTAATGAAGGTTCTTATGCTGAACAATATGCAATAGACCATAAGATTAGCTATAAATATATTCATAGTTTAGAAGAAATAGATGGTATTTTAGAAAAAATTGAAGAATCTGATACAAATAGAGAATTTATTTTAGATTCAAAACAAAACATTGAAATAGAGGAAGAAATTGATCTTTCTAATTTTGAAAATCAAAGACATATTTATTTAGAACATGAAATTATCAAACAAATCAAAGATAGAAAATTAGAAAAGGATTTAGATAAACTAATTGTAAAAATAAATAAAGATCTAAGTCTAAATAGTTTAGGATTCAAAAAATATAGTGGTATTCAAGGTAATATTTATGGAATAGATTTTAGTAATAGTCAAAATAATGGCGATAGAATAATAGCATGTTTCCTAAATAGCTATTCTAAAAAGTCTGAATTTAACTTTGAAAGATATGATACTATACAAAATGAAAATGATTCATTAATTTTATTTTGTATATCGGAACATGACAAACAAAATGAGTATGCTAAAAAAATATCAGATAGGATATCAAATAATTTTTATCATGAAGATGACTTTAATAACTATAATCTAACAACAAATAATAAAACTAATAATATGACTTTTAATTTTGTAGATTTCTCAAATGGTAAATTTATTTATGAAGAAGTTTTAACAAAAGATCAATCTAAGAACTTAGATACTTTTATTATGAAATCTAATCCATTTATATTACAAGGGATTGCTGGTAGTGGTAAAACTTTATCTACACTAAATTTATTACCAGATATAAAGCATAAATTAGATATAAATGGAGAAATCAGTGGAAAAATATTATATGTAACTTTTTCAAATTCCTTAAAAAAATATGTACAAGATATTGTTGAACAAAGATATAGCAATTATAATAGTTTTTTAGAGATAAAAACATTTGATGAATTATGTATAGATATTTATTATAAATATAAGTCAAAAGATATTACTAGTAATAAAATTATAACTCAAAATATAGCTAAAAATGGTTTTGATAGTTTCTTAAAGTGGATTTTAGAAGATACGAAAGATAAACATTTAAAAGATTTTTTAAACAATACTAGCAAAGAATTAATTTATGGTGAAATATTTGGAATTCTAAAGGGATCAATGTATAT
>CAKUXU010000067.1 GCA_934700635.1 uncultured Eubacteriales bacterium
CTTCATACATCGGGAAATCCACTATAAAACAAAACTCAAATCTTTCTTTGTCAATAAGATCAAGACGTTTTCCAAGTTCTGTTCTAATTTGGCCGGCAAATTTAGGAGCGCATTTTTCACTATCTGCAATAAAATACGTAACACATCCTGGTTTGATAAGACACTTTTCAGCAAATAGTTGACGTTTTTCATCAGGAATAAATTTATTTATCGGACCGCTATACTCTCCGTTTTCATTGACCTTAATATAGCCAAGACCTTTCATTCCTATTTCAAGAGCAAAATCATTCATTTTATCGAAAAACTTTCTGGGTTTTCCAGCACAATCCGGAACAGTTATCGCACGAACAGTTTTACCTTCAAAAGCAGCAAATCCAGAACCTTGAAAAATTTCGGATATATCAACTATTTCAAGCGGATTTCTTAAGTCCGGCTTGTCAGATCCGTATTTAAGCATAGATTCAGCATAAGGAATTTTCTTAAACGGTTTTGAAGAAACTTTTTTATTTGAAAATTTTGTAAAAGTATCATAAATGACTTCTTCTGTTACTTTGAAAACATCTTCTTGAGTTGCAAAAGACATTTCATAATCAAGTTGATAAAATTCTCCGGGAGAACGGTCAGCACGAGCATCTTCATCTCTAAAACAAGGTGCTATTTGAAAATACCTGTCAAACCCGGAAACCATTAAAAGTTGCTTAAATATCTGAGGTGCTTGAGGAAGAGCATAAAATTTGCCATGATGTTTTCTGCTTGGAATTAAATAATCTCTTGCACCTTCCGGCGAAGAAGCAGACATAAGAGGAGTTTGTTTTTTAAATACTATATATCAAAATAAATATATAAAACTGGAGATTTGATTTATATTAAAGATATATTTTTATGAACATGAAAATTTCTGAGATCTAAAAATCTATATTTAAGACGAAGCTCTTCTTTAGTTTCCGTAGAATCTGAAACCTCAAAAGGAAGCATAGCACTGCACTTACCGACAAGCTCAATGCTTTCACATTTTACTTCAAGCTTACCTGTTTCAAGTTTAGGATTTATATTTTCTTCGGATCTAAGACAAACTTTACCGTAAACAGAAACTGCACTTTCTCTTGAAATATTTTTTATCATTTCGCAATCATTAATTACTACCTGTACATATCCGTAGTGATCTCTCAAGTCAATAAATGTAATTCCACCATGATCTCTTATATTTTCAACCCATCCTGCTAAACGAATATCTTTTCCAACCATTTCTTCATTAACTTTGCCGCAATATTCACTGCGGTACTTATTCTCAATTTTCATAATCCTTTTCCTTTCTGAATTAAAATATATTCTTGAAAAATTTGACCATATACTTATATTATTTTTCCAATTACCTTGCATTATATCATTATCTGCTATCATCTTCAAATATTTATTTATAGAATACAATTTATACATAAATTTAAATGCGATTACAAATAATAAGTAAATATTAAATAAACCTTACATATCTTGTTGATATTTTGTAATTTTTTGTTATAATTAATTAAGAAATAGTTTTTTAAACTTTTTCAAAAAGATGTCGAAATTTAAGGAAGTATAGGAGGTTTATATATACAGTATGCGTTTTTATAGTTCGAAACACAGTGAAAAAAAGTGTTTGATACCAATTAAAAAATTTTCATTTCCTGTTGTAACAAGCTTAATATTCATGGCAACTGTTTTATACTGGAACAACCAAAACTACGGCCTTGCACTGGAATATAACGGTCAACAAATAGCAACGGTTAATCATGAACGAGTTTATGAAGAAGCTGAGCAACTAATTAGAAATCAAACTCCTTTAAATGAAAAACATAAAATTTCAAAAGCAAATACCAAACTAAAGGTATCCACAGTTGAAAAAAAAGAATGTTGTGAAAAACCCGAAACAGTAAAAAACAAAATCATAGAAAATTCTGGAGAGTCTTTAAAATCTGGATTTGCAGTTTATATTAAAGGAAAAGTTGTAGCTGTTTCTGATTCAAAAGAAGAAATAGAAAAAATTTTAGATCAAATGCTTAAAGACAGCAAAAAACAATTCGAAAATTCAACAGCTATTTTTACAGATGAAATAGAAATAAAAGAAGAACTTTTTCCATCCGAAAAAATTCAATCAAAAGAAGAAATAAATAAAAAAATTAATTCAAAAGTTGAAAATACTGTACCCTACTTAGTAAAGGAAACAGACAGCATAGTAAGTATAGCCGAAAAATTTGGAATGAAACCTGAAACATTACTTGCAATTAATAATAAAAAACACGGAGAATCAATATATCCAGGAGATGTAATCAACGTTATAGAAACAGATACATTACTTCATATAAAAATAATTGCACATATAAGTGAAGAAACAGAAATTCCCTACAAAACCGTTACAAATGAAGATCCTAATTTAGAAAAAGGAAAAATTATAACGGTAACGCAGGGAATTAACGGAAAAGAAAAAGTGAATTACAATGTAACTTATTTAGATGGAAAAGAAATAAAAAAGGAAGAAATAAAAAGGGAGATTATATTAAATCCTGTTGATCAAGAAGAAACCATTGGAACAAAAAAAGAGGAATTTATTTGGCCAGTACCGTATACTTTTAATATCACAAGCCCTTATGGATTACGTGAAAAAAATGAATTTCACCGAGGAATAGATATAGCTTCCTACGGCGTCTTTGGAAAAGACATCGTAGCGGCAAAAGACGGTACTATAGAAGTTTCAGCTATGAGCAACAGAGGATATGGTAATCATATTATAATTGACCATAATGATGGTACAAAAACTGTTTACGGGCATTGTAGTAGTTTAAATGTAAAAAAAGGTCAAAGTGTTAAACAAGGCGATGTAATTGCTAAAGTTGGTACAACCGGTCAATCTACGGGACCACATCTTCATTTCGAGATAAGAAAAAGAGAAAACTCAAAAAGTGAGTATAAAGCTATCAACCCGATTGAATATCTCAAAAATTTATGTAATTAAAAATAACTTAAAAACTATTCGATTTCATATTGCCGTATGGAATCGAATTTTATTTTCCATAAAAAGTTAACATCATAATTCACTGTTTTTATGGCTAAAAATTAAGCCATATATTTATTGTAGTTTATTAATAAAAAAAGTCAATTACTATTTTAATAAATATATATTTATGACTTATTAACCCCTATTACGCCGCCTATGGAACTAATAGAAACTCCAACAGCACATTTAATAGCAGAAAACCAACTAATACCTTGATTCCCTGTGATCATTCCTCCGATAATCATTATAATAAACAAAGCGGTTCCGCAAAAAAAACCATAAATAAGACCTTTTATTTTTGATATATATCCTGCTGTATACCCCGAAGCAAAAGCACTGGCAGCCAAAATAAAAAGATTTATTCCATCGAGTAATTCTTCTGCTAAACTACCGCTTTTCAAAAGTAAAAAAGTTATTGAAGAAAGCATAAAAAAAGAACTTATAACACCTACAATCACACCTGCCAATATAGGTTTTAAAGAAAAATATGTTTTAGAACTATTCATATTCCACCCCAAATTATTTTTATTAATATAATTTATATTTCTTATTTAATTTAAAAATCCCATAACTAAAAAAAAAATAAAAATCTCAGCATTAGCCACAGGCTAATAAGGCAGTATTTAAGGAATTATGGTGTAATCCCGATAAAGGGGGTTACACCTTTTTCTTTATTTAAGCGGATTTCTCCGCTTTTTTCTGTTCTATTCTTTCCATTGTATCAATAAGTTGCTGTTCTGTCGGAATGTCAAATAATCCGACTATTGGAAAGTAAATATCAACTTTAACATTGTTGTATGAGTGTTTCTTCTCGTTGTTGTGGATTTTTATACACTCAGTAAGTTTGTTTACAATAGTTGAAGTAAGCTCTTTCATCTCTGTGAATTCCATAAGCCCTTGATAAAGCATTTTCATATCGACAGTTTGCTTTTAAAGTTCAATGAGTGTTTTTTCAATTTTTTCTACCTCTTGCATAAGTTGTTTCTGTTCAATTTCATACTCATTTGCCATACGGGAATAACGCTGCTTATCGGATAACTTGCCGAGAATATTATCCTCATAAATTCTTGAAAATAATTTGTCTAAATCGGATATTCTTTGTCTTGCACTTTCAATTTTAACTCGCAAAGATTTCTCTCGATTTACGGATTTCGCACCTTTCTTTTCTGAGATAAGATAAAGGAATACACTGTTGTAGCAACGAACAAAATCTGCAAGTTCGGATATAGCTTCTTTAACAATCACTTCAAGTACAACGTCTCGGATAAAGTGAATTGAGCAAGTACCACGCCCTTTTTTATAGGAAGAGCACCTCCAAAACTCTTGATTTTTCTTTAAGCTTTTAGAAGCACAAAAGTGAAGTTTAGAACCGCAATCGGCACAATATACTAGACCTGAGAACAAACTCCTTCTTCCTGTTGCGGTATTTCGCCTTTTGTTCTTCCTGAGTTCTTGTACTCTCAGCCAAGTGTTTTCACTGATGATTGCCTCCTGCGTATTTGGAATAATCTGATAATCCTCTTGTGATTTCCCAATTTTCTTATGCACTTTGTAACTGACTGTTGTACTCTTACCGTTTACTGTACAAACGGTATATTGTCTGTTTTCAAGAATGTGGACATTAGAATTTAAACGCCAAGCATAGAAGATTACTTGTTTTCTTACCTACGGAATTGAAATATGCTGTCGGTGTAAGCA
>CAKUXU010000068.1 GCA_934700635.1 uncultured Eubacteriales bacterium
CCTGCAATCTGCACATCAAAATCTACATTCTTGCCTTCTTCGTATCCAAAATTCTTTAGTTCATCAATAAAACCATTCATGGCACTATCAAGAGATTCATGTTCTACAATTTGAATAATCCCAATTTTAACTTTTGAATCGTTGGTATTACAACCAGTTATAAAAAATAACGTTAAAAGCGGTAATAAGCAACTAAGTTTTTTTAAAATTTTCATTACAATGACCTCCGTTTTTATATTTTCTATGCTTAAATTTTAAACCTAATTTTTTAATCAATAATACATATAAACCTCCTATAAACACAGAAAAAGCCAAAACTTGTTAAGTCTGGCTTTTCTAAATTTTATAAAAAAGCCGCTACAGATTTTTAGATATCTGTAAGCGGGCAACAAACCATGCACTACAAATATCTATTTGTAGCAGCAACGCCAACTGTTTAATTTTTCAATTTTTATTTTCATAAAAATTACCTCTTGCTTCGTTTAATTCCATTTAATTGTAGCATATGATTCTATTTTGTCAAATATTTTTTTATTTTTTGTCAATTGAGTAAAACATTTTTACTTCATCATCAGTAATGCTAGCCAATTTAGCCTGATGCGCCCCTACAATTTTAATAAGCCTATCAATAAGCATTTTTTTGGTTTCACCGCAAGTTATTTTGCCTTCTGTAAACCCTTGATATATCCTATTAAGTTCAACATCATCCGTTTCAAAGAAATTCAGATACTGACAAGCAACATCAATTGTAACATCTCCACCAACTCTTCTGTGATCTTCGAGTGTTCCATCACCACGAGATCCTGAAAAAGCATATTTATTTACTTTTTTTCTTATCTGTGCAGGTGTATCCGTTAAAAATATAGTTGAGTCTGCAGATATACTTGAACTCATTTTTCCAGTGTTTCGTTCTTGGGATTCACCAAGTTTATTAAATGTAAGAGGAGGAATAAATTTACCAATTATTGAACAAGGACTAAAAGTATGACCAATTTCACGAGAAGCAACTTTACTCTTTATTCTTTTATTCATGTTTGTAGAAATAGTAGAGGCTAATCTAAAATACGGATCTTGGTCAATAGCATACGCAACTAGACATAATGCAGGTTTTTTAAACAAATGTGGATAAGCTTGATAAAATGCAGCCGCACATTGGTATACAGGCCAATCAATCATTCCAGGGTTTGCTTGATCATCAAAACCAAAAATCTTTTGAAGGGTATGGAAAGTTACGGTTTTTCTCATTTCTGTAACTAAATTTTCGTACTCTTTGCAAGATAATCTGTAATCATGATTTGAAAACATAAATGTTTTTTTAGGATCAAATCCAACTGCTATAATATCCTTTGCGTTTTTATATCCTAAATCATAAACAGTTTTAAAAGACATATCTTTAAAGTAAAACTTTTCATCATCAGACATTTGAATTATAACATTGCAATCAAAAGCATCTTGAAGATATTTAGTAAACATGAATGGAATTAAATGCCCAAGGTGCATAGCGTCCGAACTTGGACCTCTACCTGTGTATATGAATATCGGACATACAGCATCAGGATTTGTTTCTTTTTCATTCAGATAAGATTCATACGCATCCAAAATTTCATTGAATTTTCTATGAGAAAAAAATATACCTCTTTTTACCCATGGATGAAGACCTATATTTTTTCCAGATCTACGCATTAAATTTTCCCAACGAACAATCAATTCTTTATTTAATGGCTCTACACCAAATTGATTCAAAACTACATCATAATCTACAGATCCTTCAACTTTCCAAGGTGTAATAGTAAATGAAGACGAGGAATCAGTCATCAAACATGGTTCATGATTAGTCTCGTTTGGATCCATTGCTTTCACAGGTGTTACAATTAAAAAAGATCTCTTTTAAATTTATAAGTCACTTTAATGATAAATAATACTATTCGAATTTACCTCAAAAATTTACCAATCTAATATAAAACTTAAGTTACAGAAAAATAAAAATCGCAATACATCAAATAGATAAAAATTTGTTTTCTATTCTATGTACAAAAATAAATATATTTTATAAGTGTTTTTATGAAATAAATATTTTAATATGTACCTAAAGTAAAATTTGAAAAAGTATGGATTGTAATTTTTATGTCTATATGATATGATTTTCCGTAAATAATAAGACATAATTATATTTAAAACTATAATTTTTTAGGAGGTTTTATTATGAAATCAGCTTATGAAGGGTACAGCTTTAAACTTAATAAAACAGTAAATAGAAAAAAGTAACCTTTAGGAATCGATATGGAATCAAACTTGTGGGAGATCTATATACACCTAAAAATATGAAAGCAAAACTTCCAGCTGTTGCAGTTTGCGGTCCATTTGGAGCTGTTAAGGAACAATGCTCTGGTCTTTATGCCAATGAAATGGCCAACAGAGGATTTGCAGCTTTATCATTTGATCCGTCATTTACCGGAGAAAGCGGCGGAGAAGTTCGGAATGTTGCATCTCCTGATATTAATACAGAAGATTTTTCTGCTGCAGTAGACTTTCTTTCCACTCAGGATTTTATTGACCCTGATAAAATAGGTACTATTGGTATTTGTGGTTTTGGTGGCATGGCACTTAATGCAGCATCTATGGATACTAGAATTAAGGCCACAATTACTTCTACGATGTACGATATGAGTAGAGTCAATGCTTATGGATATTTTGATAAAATTTCTGAAGATGAACGCTTCAAATTAAAGAAATCTTTAAATGAACAGCGCACAAAGGATTATAAAAGCGGAACATTTGAAAGAGCCGGTGGAGTAGTTGATCCACTTCCAGATGATGCACCATTCTTTGTGAAAGACTATCATGATTATTACAAAACCGAAAGAGGTTATACAGAACGTTCGCTCAATTCAAATGAGGGCTGGAACAAAACTTCTGCACTTTCTTTTATTAATATGCCAATTTTAAGCTTTAGCAATGAAATTCGCAGTGCAGTACTCATGATACATGGCGAAAAAGCCCACTCGCGTTACTTTAGCCGAGATGCCTTTAAAAAATTGAAGGGCAATAATAAAGAACTTCTTATTTTACCAAACACTGTTCATACAGATTTATACGATAAAAAAGATAAAATCCCGTTTGATAAAATTGAAGAGTTTCTAAGAAATTATTTAAAATAACTCACAAAAATACTTTAGGAGGTTGAAAATATGAAAAAACAAACTGCAGGCAGAGATGCCTTAAATGACTTTGCACCAAAATTTGCACAACTTAATGACGATATACTTTTTGGCGAAATATGGTAAAGGGAGGATAAATTGTCTCTTAAAACTCGTTCTATTGTAACTATAACTTCTTTGATTAGCAAAGGTATCGTAGACAACTCTCTTACCTATCATTTAGATACTGCTCGTAAAAATGGAGTAACTAAAACTGAAATGGCTGAAATTTTGACTCATCTTGCTTTTTATGCAGGATGGCCAAACGCTTGGGCAGCGTTTCGTATGGCAAAAGACATTTATAAAAATGACAATTTACAAGAAAAGCATGGTGGATTTTTTGGTCTTGGAGAGCCTAATGTGAACTTTTCAAAATATTTTATCGGAAACAGTTATCTAAAGCCTCTTACCAATCCTCAAAAAACTGTATTTATTGCAAACGTGACTTTCGAGCCTAAATATCGTAATAATTGGCATATTCACCATGCAACAAAAGGTGGAGGCCAAATTCTCTTATGCGTAGATGGTGAAGGCTGGTACCAAGAAGAAGGAAAGCAAGCTCAAAGCTTAACTCCTGGGGATGTTGTAACTGTTCCAGCAAATGTTAAACACTGGCATGGAGCTAAAAAAGATAGTTGGTTTAGTCATTTAGCAGTTGAATGCCCTGGAGAAAACACTTCTAACGAATGGTGTGATCCAGTAAATGACCAAGAATATCAGAATTTACAATAAAAGATTATAAATAACGTGTTGTTTATATGAATAAAAATATATTTATTATTTTATTCGATCTAAAAAAGATTTGAAATTCTGAAACTTTATGTGGTTCGCGAAAAACACGATGCTAAAATTAGACATCCTGGTATTAAGACACTTAAAAAAGACATTTCAATGCTGAACATACTGTTTTCAAAAAACTAAATTTAATTGTAGCTTTTGATGGTAAAATTAATCTTACCTCAAAAATTAAAAAACATAAGTATCCCTTAGCAACTTATTAAATTGGAAAATAATTATTAACTTATAAATACTCCAGAAGGTATATTTTGCCTTTTGGAGTGTTTTGTATGTAAAAAACCGCCGAAAAAATAATCGGCGGATAGTTTATAGATACTTGTTTAAATTTAAATCATAGATTTTTTATTCTTATGATAAATAGTTATTCCAAACATTCCTAAAGCACTTGCTACAAACAAATAAGTCCATAAAATAATATTACTATTGTCTCCTGTTTTTAGTATTTCTCTATTTTCGTAATCTTCTCCTGAGTTTTTTATTTTAAAAGTTGTACTACATTCACCATCTGTGTAAACAAATGTAATCTTATGTTCTCCTGATGATAGTGTTTTTAGATATTCATTTTTCAATGTAACTATTGTTGATCCTGAAGCTACTGTATAATTTTCTTCTTCAACCATTATATCATCAACTTTAATACCTACAAATTTTGTTATTTCTCCGTTTATTTTGAAACTAAGCTTTCCTTCTCCTCTTTCTTCCCATTCACTGTTTTCTCCTTCTATTATTTTATA
>CAKUXU010000069.1 GCA_934700635.1 uncultured Eubacteriales bacterium
GTATAAATGGAAGTGGAAAACATAACAATTGGTCACTTTCGGCAAATACCGGAGTAAATCTTCTTGAACCCGGAAATTCCCCTCAAGACAATGTTCAGTTTTTGATTTTCCTTTGTGCTATGATTAAAGCTGTAGATGAATATGCTGATTTACTTAGAATATCTATTTCTTCATACGGAAATGATTTAAGACTTGGTGGTCAAGAAGCTCCTCCACCGATAGTTTCAATATATTTAGGCGATGAAATAATGTCGATTTTGGAGTCAATAGAAAAAGGTGAAATTTATACCAGAAAAAAACGCAGTAATTTCGAAATAGGTCTTAATGTTTTACCTTCTTTTCCATGTGATACTTCCGACAGAAACAGGACTTCACCTTTTGCTTTTACAGGAAATAAATTTGAATTTCGTATGGTCGGATCAAGTCAATCTATTGCTTCACCTAACATGATCCTAAATACTATAGCTGCTCAAGCTTTAAAAGAATTTGCCGATGAACTTGAAAATTTCCCAAATCCCGTTGATCACTTGAATGCTCTTTTGGTAAAAACCATAAAAGAACACAAAAAAATAATATTCAACGGAAACAGTTATTCTGAAAAGTGGATAGAAGAAGCTAAAAACCGCGGACTTTATAATTTTGAAAATTCAGTTGATGCTCTTAAACATTCTTTAGATGAAAAAAATATAAAGCTTTTTGAAAATCATGGTGTTCTTTCAAGAAGAGAGCTTAGCTCCAGATATAAAATTCATTTAGAAAATTACTGTAAAATAGCAAGCATAGAATCTAAAACATTAATAAAAATGGTAAAAAATGAAATTTTACCTTCAGTAAGCAAATATACTAAAGAAATAAGCGAAACAATTATAATGAAGTCTCAGCTTTCTTGTGACGTACTTCCAGAAAGAGAAACTTTAAAAATTCTTTCTGATCTTTCGGTAAAGTTACATAATGATATAAAAACTTTATCTTCTTTTACGGACGAAGCACATGGTACCGAAGATTCTCTTGAAAGAGCCTATAAGTTTAAGGATAATGTTATTGAATCTATGAAAAAAGTAAGAGATTCAATAGATAAACTGGAAGAAAACATGCCCAAGAAGTATTGGCCTTATCCATCATATGAAGATATACTTTTTAGTGTATAAGAATATTATAATAAAATTTTGGAGTTGATTTTTTAATATGGGTAAACAAATAATTTTAACCGAAGAAGGACTAAAAAACCTTGAAAATGAACTTGAAAGCTTAAAAACCGTTAAAAGAAAAGAAGTTGCAGAAAAAATAAAAGTGGCTCTTTCATTTGGAGACCTTTCTGAAAATAGTGAGTACGATGAAGCTAAAAACGAACAAGCAATTATTGAAGCAAGAATTCTTGAAATAGAATCTATGCTCAAAGATGTTAAAGTAATAGATGAACATCAACTTGGAACCGAAAGTGTTTACGTTGGATCTAAAGTTAAGGTTAAAGATATGGAATATAACGAAATTCTTGAATATAAAATAGTTGGTCCAAGTGAAGCAAATCCGAGAGAAGGAAAAATTTCGGATGAATCTCCTGTCGGAGCTGCTCTTCTTGATCATAAAAAAGGTGATATAGTTAGAGTTGAAACTCCGGGAGGAATATGCCCTTACGAAATTATTGAAATTTCTAAATAGTAAAGGATTTGATTAAATGAACGATAATTTAAATAATGTAAATTCAGAAGAAAATCAAGCTGAGTCCGAAAGTGAAATATTTAATATAAGAAAAAGTAAATTTGAAAATTTAAAAGAGCAAGGTAAAAATCCTTTTAACGTAACTTCTTTTAACAGAGACACTTTTTCTAAAGATATTTTGGAAAATTTTGAACAATTTGAAGGTAAAACTGTTTGCATAGCAGGAAGAATTATGAGCCATAGAGATATGGGTAAAGCTTCTTTTATGGATATTTCTGACAGTAGCGGTAAAATTCAAGTTTACTTTAATATAAATGGTCTTGGAGAAGAAAAATACAAAGAAATAATTTCTTTCTGGGATATTGGAGATATAGTAGGGATTAAAGGATATGTATTTAAAACCAGAAGAGGTGAAGTTTCTGTTCATGTGGAGGAAATTACTTTACTTTCAAAGTCGTTTTTACCTCTTCCTGAAAAATTTCATGGACTTAAAAATACAGATACTCGTTATCGCCAAAGATATCTTGATTTGATTTCTTCCCCTGAAGTTAAAGAAACATTTATTAATAGAAGTAAAATAGTAAGAGCAATTAGGAATTTACTTGACTCAAAAGGATTTGTGGAAGTTGAAACACCTGTGCTTAATGTTATAGCTGGAGGAGCAGCGGCAAAACCTTTTATTACGCATCATAATGCTCTTGATATGGACCTTTATTTAAGAATTGCTCCTGAGCTTTACCTTAAACGCCTTATAGTTGGGGGCATAGATAAAGTTTATGAGATTGGCAGACTTTTTAGAAATGAAGGTATTTCCACAAGACATAATCCTGAGTTTACAACAGTCGAACTTTATGAGGCATATGCAGATTATAATGACATGATGAATCTTACCGAAGATATTATCAGAAATTGTGCTAAATCTATAGGGAAAAGTGAACCTATAGAATATCAAGGGCAGAAAATTGACATTTTTAGTCCTTTTGAAAGAATAACTATGATTGATGCTGTTAAAAAGTATACAGGCGAAGATTTTTCAAGCTTTGCATGCGATACTGAAAAAGCAAGAGAAGTTGCAAAACGTTTGGAAGTAGAAATAAATGAAAATGACGTTTGGGGAGACATTTTAAATAAAGTTTTTGAAGAAAAAGTTGAAGAACATTTAATTCAACCTACATTTATTTATGATTACCCGGTTGAAGTTTCTCCTCTTACAAAAAGAAAAGAAAGTTCACCTTATTTAGTAGAACGTTTTGAACTTTTCATAACAGGAAGAGAACTTGCAAATGCTTATTCTGAACTCAATGATCCGATTGATCAAAAAGAAAGGTTTAAACACCAAATGGAACTTCGTGAAAGAGGAGACGAAGAGGCTAATTTAATAGATAATGATTTTATAACTTGCCTCGAGTATGGTATGGCTCCGACGGGAGGACTCGGACTTGGAATAGATCGCTTAACTATGCTTTTAACCGATAGTGCTTCTATAAGGGATGTTATTTTGTTCCCAACAATGAAGTCTTTGGATAAGTAAATTACCATATATAGTGAAAAAGCCTTTGGAATCAACAATATTTGGTGGTTTTGAAGGATAGAAAATAGCTCTTAAGCCAAACTTAAGCCAATCGATGCAAAGAAATGTGCAGGAATTAGATTAAGCCAAGATGGTCGGTACTTAAATATAGAATATGAAAGATAATCTGCAGAAATGTGGGTTGTCTTTTTTTATAAGACATATTTCGAGAACCTGAAAATTTCGAGAAAATGAACTATGCTTATACTGAGTCAAAGTTTATGCTTCTATAGTAGAATTAGGATGAAATATTTAATAGTTAAAGAAATGGGCGACAAATGGGGCATTAGTAGCAGAATGGTTAATGTTTATTGTTCTAAATGAAGAATTCCAGGAACTATCAAAAATGGTAATTTATGGTTGGTTACTTTCAACGCAGTAAAACCTAAGGACAAAAGGAGAAAGGAAAAGTAGTATGGCTAAAAGGACACATGAGAAAACACCGCATGCAAAGATGTTATTGGTAGCATTGCGTTCTGTAGGTTATACAAAAGAAACAGCGATAGCAGACATTGTATTTTGGGCTCTGCAACTGAGATTGAATTATTTTTCGATTGGGATAACAGAAGAATAATTACTGCGGATAACGGAATGGGAATGAATTATAACGAGCTGATGGATGCAATGGAAATTGGATCAGCGGATCCGAATGAAATGAGGCCGTCAGAAGATCTTGGTAGATTTGGCTTAGGAATGAAAACAGCATCTTTTTCATTGGCCAAAAAGTTACTTGTTATTTCAAAGAAAAACTCAAATGTATCAAATGCTGAATGGAATTTAGACATAGTTGCAGCAGAAGATAAATGGGAAATATCAGAATACGATGAATTTAAGATATCAATGCTTCTTAAATCTTTGGATTCGTATACACACTATAATAATTGGAAACAGGGGACGCTTATTGTAATTTCTGAATTAGATAGATTGATCGATGAGACAAACTTGGATAAATCAAAGAAAAATTTCTATAAAATGATAAAAAATATTAAATCGCATATTGCAATAACGTTTCATCGTTTTATGGAAGAGAATGATTTAAAAATATTTGTAAATGAAAATGAAATAAAACCATGGAATCCATTTTGGCTTAAAAGTCCTGCTACTATGGAATTAGCGCAGGAAGAATTATTTGATGGAAAAAACGAAGTGCTTGTTGAACCTTATATTCTTCCGCATAAAAGTAAATATAATTCAGAAGAGGAATTTAATGAAGCGGCTGGTGTAAAGGACTGGAGAGGGCATCAAGATTTCTATATCTATAGAAACAGAAGATTATTGGTATATGGCACCTGGTTTGGAAAGTTCAAAAAGGAACTTGCATATCATCTTGCACGCGTAAAACTTGATATGAGCGCGGATAGTGATTTTGAGTGGGATATTGATATTAAGAAATCACAGGC
>CAKUXU010000070.1 GCA_934700635.1 uncultured Eubacteriales bacterium
TTATACCTGACTCACTTGGTAACATGACTCATTTTTACGTTAAAGGATCTTTAATAATTACATATGGAGATAGTGTTTCGAGTGCTTCAATAAGAACTGCAAAATCGGCTAAAGAGTTTTGTGAAAAATCTCAATGTAGAAAGTTAAAGGATAACGAACAAAAAGAAATTGATGACTTATTAATTAGGATTTGTTCAATAATTTAAAATTCCTAAATTTAAAACGCCGAAAAAGTAGACAAATTCAAAAATATTTATCAATAACAGAGACTAAAAATCCACACTTTTTTTAGAGTGGATTTTTTATAAATTTTAAACTATTTTAAATTTTTTTCTGGTTGTGTTACCTCATAAGGTATTTTATTTAAATCTTCCTCTGGAATAGGATTAAATTTAGGATTCATGAAATAGCTTATAGATTTCATGGCGGAAGAAATATTTTTATTAAAGTCTTTAAAATTATAAGCTTGTATATGAAGATTTACTATGTAATAATAAACCACTATTCTAACCATTTGAGCATGAATCCAGAAATTTGAGGAGTAAGATTTATAATCATTGTTAAGTTCCAAGAAATTTCTTATTATACCTAAGGATTTTATGTAATCATTTACTTTTTCGGCGTTTATAGAGTGTAGAATGCTTGATTCTCTGCTGGTGTAGTTATATAAAACTTTTTGGGTAATAGCGACTTTTTTTGAATAATAGAAAAGTTTAGGACAAGTTGAGATATCCTCAAAATACATATTTTCAAATTTGATTTTGTTTTTTTCAAAAAGCTCTCTTTTATAAATTTTGTTCCAAACATAATAATGAATACCGACATCTAAAATGAGTTTACCCAAAGCTTTTGGATTTTCGTAAATTCCTGGCTTTGAATTAAAAGGCATATATACTTTTAAATCTTTACTTGGATAATATATATTGAAATTGCAGCAAACTATATCGGCATTGCTTTCAACTGCCATGTTGTGAAGATAACTTAAAAATTCTGGTTCAAGAAAATCGTCGCTATCCATAAAAGCTATATATTTACCAAGTGCAATTTCCAGTGCTGCATTTCTGGCTAATGCAGGACCTTTATTTTTTTGTTTAATCAACTTGAAATTAGAATTTCTTTCACAAAATTTTTCTGCTATTTCAAGACTTTTGTCTTCAGATCCGTCATCAACCAAAATAACTTCAAAATCTTTGAAGTTTTGATTTTCTATTGATTTTAAAGCTTTTTCTAAATAATTTTCAACATTGTAAATCGGTACTATAAGACTTATTTCCGGCATATTAAGAATTCTCCTTTTTTAAAATGTCAATTGTTTTTTGATTTTTTGTCTATTTTTCCAATATTTGCAAAAGGTGCAAAAATTATGACATTGAAGAAATAAGTTATTATTCTCCAAATGAGTATTGCCGATTTTATAGTATCTTGAGTAAAAAATATTTTAAAAAATACATAAAAGCTTCCTTCTGCTGCTCCTGATCCTCCGGGAAGAGGCATGAAAGACGACACCATTGTTACAAAAGCTTGAGCGGTTATCATGTCTGATGCACTTGCACCGAAAAGTCCAAAAGATCTATAAACAAGATAAGAAATTGAAAATATCAAAGTTAGTTGCACTATTGTTAATAAACAAGTAATTATTAAAAGTTTTTTGTTTTTATATAATTTTAAATTGCTTTCATGAAAAAAATCCATTTGTTTTTCCAGTTTCTTTATTTGATTTTCGGGGTCTTTTATAATTTTCATTTTAGCAAGGATATTGAAAATGAAAGTTGTTATTGAAGAAGCTAATTTTTTATTGAATGAAAATACAAATATAAATGCAACAACCACAACATGAGATAAAAAACCAAAAAGTGCTAAGCTAAGCATCAATCCTTTTAATTCACCGTAAAATAAATCTAAATTAAAAATCATTGCAAAAAATGAGTATAAAGTAATTGTTGTTTGATAAACCAAAAATTTTTGAACTAAACACGAAGATGCTATACCTGTGTCTATTTTTTGTTTTGACATACAATAAAGCTGCATAGGTTGTCCTCCGACCGCTCCTGGGGTTATAATACTAAAAAATTGTCCTACTGCCGTTGCTTTAAATGCTTTTTTAAAATTATAAGATTTATCGTAATTGTTTGTCAAAAGGTAAAGTACCACAGCATCTATTAAAACATTTGAAAATTGAAATAAAAATCCAGATAAAAGCCACCATTTATTAAGTTTTGAGGCATTTTCCATAAGATCCATAAACCCATTTTCAGAAGTTAAAAAATATATTATAAGTCCAATCGGAACCATTAAACATACTATATTAAAAATCAATTTCCCATTTAATTTTTTTTTCAAATTAAATCCCCTCCGAAAATTTACTTAAATTGTGTAGATTTTCTCTATTTATAGCATATTGAGAATTAAAATTATGTCAAGTGCAAATATCTCATTATATTATCACAAGACTATTTTCTTCGAATATTATACCCAATATGAAGGGATTTACAGTCAAACACTTGTCAATAATAATATATAGATTTTGTGGCTGAATAAATCGTAAAATATTTTATGAGGGGTGAATGTTAGAGTGTCGGAGTTAGTGATAGAAGGATCAAGGCGTCTGGATGGAGAAATAAATCTTCAAGGAGCAAAAAACAGTATACTTCCGATTTTAGCATCTTGCATAATGTGTAAAGGAGAGTGTATAATTCATAATTGTCCGCATATTTCAGATGTTGATGTAACAATTAAAGTACTTAATTATTTAGGGTGTAAAACTTTTTTTGAAAATGGTACAATTACTGTGGACTCAAGTAATGCCTGCAAAAATGATATACCTGATTTTTTAATGAGAGAAATGAGATCTTCAATAATATTTTTGGGTGCTTTGGTTTCTCTTGCCGGAAAGGCAAATCTTTCTCTTCCAGGCGGATGTGAGCTTGGTCCGAGACCAATTGACCTTCATATTGACGGTTTAAGACAAATGGGACTTAATATTATTGAAACTCACGGAGTTTTAAAATGTGAAGCTGTTTCTAAACTTAGAGGGTGCAGTATAGCTCTTTCATTTCCAAGTGTAGGCGCTACTGAAAATTTAATTTTGGCAGCTGTTCTTGCTAAAGGAACAACTGTTATAACGAATGCTGCTAAAGAGCCCGAAATAATGGACCTTATAAATTTTTTAAATAAATGCGGTGCTAAAATAAGTTGTTTTGAAGGAAGTACTATTATAATAGAAGGGGTCGATAGACTTTACCCGACTGAATATACGATTATATCCGACAGAATAGTGGCAATAACATATATGGCAGCAAGTGCTGTAACTGCCGGAAAACTGGTTTTAAAAAATGTTTTAGAAGAAACTATAAGTTCAGCAATACCAATTTTTGAAGAAGCAGGTTGTATAATAAAAGTCTCTAAAAATGATAACATATTAAAGCTTGAAGCACCTGCGAGACCTTATTTCAACAGACTTATAAGAACCATGCCCTATCCCGGATTCCCAACCGATGCTCAAGCGCCAGTTATGGCTATGACAGCTATTGCAGACGGTCGCAGTATGTTTGTTGAAAATATTTTTTCTGATAGATACAAGCATGTAGGAGAACTTCTAAGGCTTGGTGCCGATATAAAAGTTGAAGATAAAGTTGCTATAGTAGACGGAGTTAAAAGACTTTCCGGGGCTAAAGTGAAAGCAATGGACTTGAGAGGAGCTGCAAGTCTAGTAGTTGCAGGGCTTAGTGCCGAAGGAAAAACAGTAATAACTAATTTAAAGCATTTGGATCGTGGATATGAAAAAATAGAAGAAAATTTATGTAATATGGGAGCGAGTGTGAAGAGAAGCTAAAAATGAATAAAAAAACAGATGCAAGGAAGAAAAAAGCTGCTAAAAGACGAAAAAGAAAAATGATTCTAAACAGAATCGCAATAATTCTTTTTTTATTAACTTTAATAGGAGCTGTGGGATTTGGCATTTTTAAATTAATCAGTAGTGTTTTTGCAGTTAAAAATATATATGCTCAAAATACGGTTTATTATGATAAAGAAGATATAATAGAGGCAAGCGGAATAAGTAATGGCGATAATTTGCTTTTTTTAAATACTTCGGATATTGAACTTAAGATATATAAAAAATTACCTTACATAAGTTCTTCAAAAGTAATTAAATTATTTCCAGATAAAATCAAAATAGAAACAAAAACTTCAAGTCCGATGTATGCAATTTGTCATGAGAACGTGTATTTCTTTTTTGATTCAGATCATAAATTTCTTGAAAATAAAGAACAAATGGTTCCGGAAATTCCAGTGGTTAAAGGAATAAATTTTTCTGTTTCCGAAGAAAGTAAAGCTGTTTATGAAGACCCCGAATCGGCTGAAATAATTTTACTTGTTATAAATGCTTTTAAAAATAATCTTTTGTCTTTGGAAGAAATTGATCTTTCAGATAAAAATAATATAATTGCTTTATATGATAACAGAATAAGAATAATACTAGGAAACAGAGAAGATATTAATTATAAAATTCTTACCGCTCATGAGCTTATTTCAGGGAAAATAGGCTCAGAAGAAAGAGGTACTCTTGATCTTAGCAAATTAAAAGAAAACAATAAATCTTATGGAAGCAATA
>CAKUXU010000071.1 GCA_934700635.1 uncultured Eubacteriales bacterium
GGATATGGTTTGTTTGCAGCACAAGATAGAGGAAAGCTTTTTATAGGGCCAGGTGTTGAGGTTTACGAAGGAATGGTTGTTGGATCAACTCCTAAAGTTGAAGATATAACAGTTAATGTTTGTAAGAAAAAACATGTTACTAATATGCGTGCCGCAGGTTCTGATGAAGCTCTTAAACTCATTCCTCACAGCAATTTAAGTTTGGAGCAGTCCATAGAATTTATTGACGATGATGAGCTTTTAGAAGTAACTCCTAAATCATTAAGAATAAGAAAAAGAATTCTCGATAAAACTTTAAGATTAAGAAATAAAGTAAAATAATATAAAGAAGTCCGCACAATGTGCGGACTTTTAAAATGTTGAAATTTTCAATTCATTTAGTTTCATTTTCTTTATAACATAAAACATTTTGTTCAAATATTTTTTAATTTCTTCAATACTTTTAAGTTTTTCTGTATTTTCACTCTTTTCTAAACTAGTTACCAGTTTTTCTAAATGCGGATACATGTTAATGAATTTTTGCACGAGACTATGATTTTTAGTATAGAAGATTATAACATTTGCGTTTGAAATTTCGTTTGTAATTATCATATCTAAACAAAGTAAAGTACAAGAATTTCTTTTTAAATATTTGTTTTTAAATTTATCAGAAGAGTCTTCACCTGTAGTTATGTACTTTGTATAGTAACTCTTGAATTTCTTATACAATATATGAAAGTTTCTCATTTGTTTTGGCATGTCATCTCCAAAATCAACTGATTGGAATTCTGTTGATTTTGTTTCTTCTGTGTTAGGAGATATGACGGGTTTTTTAGATTCCGATTTTGATGAAAATTCTTCTTTTTTTGAGTTTAGGAATTTTTGAAGTTCTTTATTAGGTGATATAAGGTCATAAGGTATAAGAGGATCAAATATTGTATTTCTTTCCAATTCTTTTAGACGTTTTTCTATATTACTTATATGATCTTCTAATTGAGATTCTATTTCTCCATAAATTGCAAATTCGAGGTCATCAATTTTAAATTCCCTACTGAAAAATTCATTGAATGAATTAACCAAAGAAAGATATTGGTAGTCTGATGTAAGTGAATTGATAACAAGTGAAGTTTTAGATTCTTTTAGTGTGTATAAAATGTATTTTATTTTTTCTCGTATATTTCTTAGACGATCTTTGTCTAGTTGTAAAACTGATCTCAATTCAGCATATTCAAGTTCTAAAATAACATCACTTAGGTTTAGTAAAAAAGTATTTGTAACTTCATTGAAACTTTTTTGGTAGTAGCTTTGCATCATAGACATGATTTTTTCCTCCATTTATTTATGAAATATATTTCACAATTATTTTGTCTGTATTATTTATAAATTCTTCAGCGTCTACTATTTTTTTAAAATCATCAGGGAAACAAGTGCTACTTTTCGATATTTGTTCTAAAATACATATATTTTTTTTAATTTCAGTGTAAATTTCTTCACTAATAGAAATCTTATATAGACCAAAAAATATTTTTATATATAGTTCTTTGTGTTTTAAAACTAGTTTATCAATATGATTCATTAAGATTTTAACTTTATATAGCTGGTATGTTGAAAAATTTTCATTGCACGGAGGTTGTGACATTATTGCATACATAATTTTCGATGAAATCTGACGTAGACAACACATGTAATTATGAATAACGGAACTATACTGATTACAAGCTTTTATATATTCACTATATGTAAAATCTTCACTTGAAAAATTAGTGGCGTTTACAAACATTTATATTCTAACCTCTCCTGACAAATCACTCATGAATATTTTATAGTGGCAAGCTGTTTACGAATATCAATAAGACAATTATTTATATAAGAATTTAAATCTCCGATTCAATCGGCATCTATTATCCAATGAGTTTTATATATCTTTTCTTTGAAATAATTTACTTTATTAATACACTCAATTAAAAGTTTATTTATATTTTTTGAATATTCATTAGGAATATTCAAATTTTCTTTCAATAAATTAAATACGCGAGAGTATAAACCATAAGTATCCATAGATTTTTCTGCTATTGGTGTGTAACAAATTCTTAAATTGTATAAATAAACGTAACCACTACAATTTTCTGTACTGAAACAATTTTCTTTCTGAGATATTTCTTCATATAGCTTATTGGCTTGTTCTTTTTGATCGCTGCAAATACTTACAAGTTCATATAAACCATTTGATAAATCTATAATTTCTTCTAACAATTCTGGATTTGATTCTTTTTGAACATAGCTTTGCATCATGGCCATTTAAATCACCTATTTTTATTTGTTATTTTTGATGTTGTATTCGAAAAAATCTTTTATACACATAAACATCTTATGGTTTTGCTATTAATGAAATATTCATTCCATTAAAATATTTTTACTTTAACTGTATCTTTATGATTATAGATCAATTTTTAGTGAAATATCAAGTGATAATTATTTTATCGTTATTAACGTATATAAATAATATATAATTTTAAAATTTACTAATATTTTTAAATAAAAAATATGTACTTTAAATTTTAAAGTACATAGTTATGATAAGTTACCATGGTAATTAAATCATTTTTTTCAAAAAAATTCCTGTATAAGAATTTTTACATTTCGATACTTCTTCCGGGGTACCGCACACTAAGATTTCTCCGCCGTTTTCTCCTCCTTCGGGTCCTAAATCTATTATATAATCACAGCTTTTAATTACATCTAAATTATGTTCTATAACTAAAACTGTATTTCCTTTTTCAACTAATTTTTGGAGTACTTCGATTAATTTATGGACATCAGCCGTATGAAGACCTGTTGTAGGTTCGTCGAGTATATAAAATGTTTTACCTGTTGATTTTTTTGAAAGCTCAGATGCAAGTTTTACTCTTTGAGCTTCACCTCCAGAAAGCGTTGTAGAAGGTTGACCAAGTTTTATATATCCAAGTCCTACATCGCAAAGTGATTTAAGTTTTCTTTTTATTGGAGGAATGTTTTCAAAAAAATTAAGTCCTTCTTCTGCCGTCATATTTAAAACTTCGCTGATGTTTTTATTTTTGTATTTGATGTTTAGAGTTTCACGATTGTATCTTTTACCTTTGCATATTTCGCAAGGTACGTAAACATCGGAAAGAAAATGCATTTCTATTTTTACTATTCCTTCGCCTTGGCAAGCTTCACATCTTCCACCTTTTACATTAAAAGAAAATCTTCCGCTTTCGAACCCTTTAGCTTTTGATTCTTGACTCATAGCAAACAGTTTTCTTATATCATCAAAAGCACCGGTATAAGTTGCGGGATTTGATCTGGGAGTGCGTCCAATAGGAGATTGATTTATATTTATTACTTTGTCAAGATTTTCTATACCAAGGATTTCTTTATGTTTTCCCGGAACTTCTTTTGAATTATTTAAAACTTTAGATAATTTTTTATAAATAATTTCGTTTACAAGACTTGATTTTCCTGATCCAGAAACACCTGTAACAGATGTGAAAGTCCCAAGAGGTATTTTAACGTTTATATTTTTAAGATTATTTTGGCAAGCTCCTTTAATTTCTAAAAAGTTTCCGTTTCCTTTTCTTCGAGATTTTGGAATAGGTATTTTCTTTCTTCCACTTAAATATGCACCTGTTATTGAATTTTTACATGATTTTATTTTTTCTGCATTTCCTACGCAAACTATCTCTCCGCCATTTACTCCTGAGTTTGGGCCTACATCTACTATAAAATCTGCTGCACGAATAGTATCTTCATCGTGTTCAACGACTATTACCGTATTTCCTATATCTCTTAAATTCTTAATTGCTTCTATTAATTTTTCATTGTCTCTTTGGTGAAGACCGATGCTTGGTTCATCAAGAACATAAAGGATTCCTTCAAGAGCTGAACCTATTTGAGACGCGAGTCTTATTCTTTGGCTTTCTCCCCCTGAAAGGGTACCGGAAGACCTTGAAAGATTTAAGTATTCAAGACCCACATTTTTCAAAAAACTAAGTCTTTTTTTAATTTCGTTTACTATAGGTTTTGCAATTATATTTTTGCTTTCATCGAATTCAAGATTTTTAATAAATTCAAGTGATTTTGTAATATTTAGGTCACAAAGCTGTGATATACTCAAATCAGAAACAGTTACACACAGAGCCTCGGGAGAAAGTCTTTTCCCACCACATTTTTCACAAGGAATTTCACTCATAAAAGATCCAATTTCACGTTTTATCCATTCGCTTGAAGTGTCTTTGAATCTTCTTTCGAGATTAGGAATGATTCCTTCAAAAACATGTCTGTAGTTTATTTTTCCATTTGAAGTTTTCCTTTCTAAATTAAGTTCTTCTCCGTTTGTTCCGTATAAAATTATTTTTAATATTTCTTTCGGCAAGCTTTCTAGGGGAGCGTCAAGAGAAAAATCATATTTTTTTGAAAGAGCTTCAAAATACATATTTGCAATTGAATTTCCTTCCATTGACCATCCTGCTGCTTTTATAGCTCCTTGATTTATAGATTTTTGTCTGTCCGGAATGA
>CAKUXU010000072.1 GCA_934700635.1 uncultured Eubacteriales bacterium
AATGAAAAGAAATTTAGCTGATGGAATACAAGGAGAAGAGCTTAATTTATTAATAGGAAGTATTCCATACAATGATAATGAAGTAAGTGAAAAAGTAAAATTAAATATTTTGAATATGTTAAACTTAAAATATGGAATTACAGAAGTAGACTTTTTAAGTGCTGAACTTGAAATTGTTCCAGCTTTTAAAGCAAGAAGTTTAGGCTTTGATTCAAGTATGGTAGCTGCATATGGACAAGATGACAAAATATGTGTGTATACATCGTTAACAGCATTAATGAATACACATAACCCAAAAACTACAGCAGTGTGTTTAATATCTGATAAAGAAGAGATTGGTAGTATGGGAAATACAGGAATGGAGTCACATGTATTTGATACATTTGTTTCAGAGCTATTAAATAAATTAGGTGTAAATAGACCAAATTTATTAGATAAAGTATTTTGTAATTCTAAAATGTTATCTGCAGATGTAGATGCAGGATTAGATCCAACTTTTGCTTCAGTTGCAGAAAAAAATAATGCATCATATTTAGGAAGAGGAATAGGATTAAACAAATACACAGGAGGAAGAGGAAAATCTGGTTCATCAGATGCAAATGCAGAGTTTGTTGCATATGTAAGAAATATGTTGGAAAGCAATAATATAGCATATCAAATAGCAGAGCTAGGAAAAGTTGACTTAGGCGGTGGAGGAACAATCGCATATATACTAGCTAATAAAGGAATGGATGTAATAGATTGTGGTGTTCCAGTATTGTCAATGCATGCACCATATGAAGTAACAAGTAAATTTGATATATATTCAGCATTTAGTGCATACAAGGCATTTTTTAGAGCATAATTTTATAAAGGTTTCATTTCAGCTACTGAAATGAAACCGATTATTTTTATAATATATGTTAGAAAAGTTTGGTTATTGATAAGATATTTTTATTTGATAATTGAATTTTATTTAAAAATTTATATAAAAATGTAAAAAAGTACTTGAAATTGAAAAAATAATATGCTATAGTATATAAGTACTTTTTAAGAAGAATAATCGAGGTGTAGCGCAGTTGGTAGCGCGCGTGGTTTGGGACCATGAGGTCGCAGGTTCGATCCCTGTCACCTCGACCATAAAAAGGAGCTTTTTGAAAGCTCCTTAAATTGTTTTTTGGCTATTTTAAGCCTTTTTTCTTTTCTCAAACTTTTTCAAAATTTCTAAATATTTGTGTTACTGCATTCAAAATTACATTCAGTTAGATTTTTTTGAATGTAATATTTGCATTCAATATAAATAATTGCAAATTTCAATATATGTAGGTATAACTTTTTCATCATATTTATTATGACGATGCCATATAATTTTTTCGATAATAGTAATATATAAAGCTTTTTCAATTAATTGCTTATTTTCTTTAAAATATTTTGAAATCAATAATATCATATTATCTAATTCATCTATGCTTGTGTTATAATGTTGAATTTCACTAAGTATAAAAGGTGCCGTTTCAAAAACTCTTTCAGCAATAATTCCATGAGGATCAATTGCTTTCCATTTATCTCCGGATTTTAAAATATTACGATGTTGTAAATCTCCATGTAGCACATACTTAGGAAGATTTTTTTCTTTCAATTCTTTGTATAATTGAACACCTGTATTAATTATATTTATAATATCTAAAAATTCTTCTTTGTTTTGTTCCACACATATTATTTTATCATTAAATCTTTTTTCAAAGCTTTTAAAATCACTTTTATTTTCAGTATCAAACATAAGGTTAATTGCAATATTAGAAAAAGTTTTTATGCGTTCTTCTAAATTATCTAAATTAAACAAAGATATTCCTGGTGAAAGCAATTCTAAAAGCATCACTTTATCTTCTTTATCATAATCATAGCAAATTACAGAATATTTAGAGTTATAATGTTTTATTGCAGAAACTTCACTAATTAATGTTGTACCAGGAGTTATTTTTAAAACAACATCTCTATATTCTCTTGAATTAGCAAAAAATACCAGATTAATAGTTAATTTATTTGCCAATTTAATATCTTTTAACTTGTATTGGTCTATATATTTTTTTATTAATCTATCAATATTATTTAACCATTTAATACCGTCTTTATGATAACGATTAATAATAGATTCTTTAAATTTTTCTGGCAAAGTTATCATTAGCATACCTCCTTTGAATAAAAAATAACATATTTAATTTTAGTTTGTCAAATTATTTTATATTAGAATGGTGTGAAAAGTATTATAGAAATGGTTTGGTTGATAGTATCGAATTATTAATAACGATTTAATATTTTTACAAAATTAGCTTAATTCGCTCCATTAATATTGACTTACGGAGGGGATTGGGTTAATTTATTAATAATAGATGTATTGATTATTGATTATAATTTGAAGTTTATGAATAATGCCTTTTTGAAAGAGGAACATAATGGCTTAAAATGTTGAGAAATGCTAATATTGATGTGCTAGAAGATGAGAATAAAGGAATTTGACATAAATTTATAGTGTGATATAATTCATTACAGAAAATAGTAATAAACATAAAAATTACCCTGTAAAAATCACAAATACAAAAAAAAATCGCAAAAATGTTTGACATAATATAAAGATTATGTTATAATAATTTTATAGAAATATTTTTTCTATGGGAACAACTTCCAATCTTAACAAGTACGTACGAGTGTGATTTCTAACCCAGCTATATGCTGTCGACACTAGCTTAAGAAGCAATGATGTGAAGAGTTAGAGGTAATTGCGGTTTGAAGTTAAGATTTAGCCTCGGAGACACTGATATGTGTAACTTAAATTAAAAGTTCGTATAGCATGGATGTTCGTCTAGAAGTTGGAGAAGCCTAGCTTAGTATAGGCTTCTTTTTTTATGAAAAAAAAGTAGTTAAATTACAATATTGTAAAAGAATAAAAGTTTGTTAGAAATAAAGAATTATATTTAATTTAATCTAAAAATGAATTGCAGATTTCAAATTTTCTTCAAAATTTATTCATTGACACATATAAAAAAGCAATATAAAATCTTATTATAAAAATTGTGAGCAAAAGTCAGTTTTAAGTAACTGGCTTTTTTTCGTATATATAAAATTTATTCTTTGTTATTAGAAAGGATAAAAAATGTTCCATAGAGAAATAAAAATACTAGCACGGATTTTGCTTAAAAGATAGTTATAGGAGATTACAGAATTCTTTTTATGAATATATGGTATCACATAATTTTAATTTATTAAGAAGCATGCCAAAAGAAGAAACTAACAGACAACATCTTAATATTAAAGAGTACAAAAAATTAACAAATTTTAATGTTACAAAAGAATTAGTTGAAAGTATTACTTTAGATATTCCAGAAGAAACCAATATAAATGATTTGAAAAAAATAATGTTTAATAAAAACGAGAAAATTTTAAATGATATTATAAAACCTAAAGAGGAATGATAAAGCAACTACATAAAGAAAATAGAGCTATTCATAAGGAACTTTCAAGACAGAGCAATATTGTTGATGACGCTGAAAAATATCAGATAGAATGTAAATCTATTATTGCTGATAATAAAGCTCTTCACAACAAAATTGATAAATTAGAACGTGAATACAAGAATAAATCTATTGAGCTTGAACTTGAATACGAAAATAGATACGAAAAATTGGAAAATGAAAATTGTAAATTGCATAATATAATTAATAGATTTTATATAACTATTAGTAAGTTTATTAAGTGGGTATGTTATAAATTTGGATTAGGTAATTTTACTGAAATCATAAGAGATTTTGAAAGAGAAACTAATACTTATATTGATCCGTACAAACAAATAGCTGATTAACAAGAAGATGAAGAAGAAATGTAAAAATAAATAAGTTATCGACCACCTTTTAGTATATACTATCTAAAAATGGTCGATAACTTAATATAATATTTATTACAGCTCTTTATTATTATATATAAAATCAGCAATATTTACATTTATTACACCATCCCTATCTTGTAAAAGAACATCTGATGTAAATAAATATTTAGGATACATATTTTTTATTTCATAAAATGGTTTATATTCTCTTTCTTCAACTTTTTCGTCTGCTATAGTTTTAGAAACTTGAATATAGAAATATTTATCAAAATCTTTTCTGGCAATAAAATCACACTCTAATTTCCCTATTTTTCCTACGCTTAAATTATAATTTTTGCTTTTTAAATAGTTATATACTATATTTTCAAGCATTGGTCCATAGCTTATTCTATTATCAGTATTTAGAGTATAGTAAATACTAAAATCTGCTAAATAGTATTTCTTTTCTCCTTTTAAAACCATCTTTGATTTTATATCAAATAAATTACATGAATAAATAATTTTGGCATTTTCTAATATATCAATATATCTTTTTAAAGTTCTTCTATCAACTTTTAATTTTTCTTTTTTTAGTAGATATTCATAAATACTGCCTACTGATATTACGCTTCCAAAATTATTTATTATAAATTTTTCTAT
>CAKUXU010000073.1 GCA_934700635.1 uncultured Eubacteriales bacterium
AAATAAATCCGTTTCCAGAGTAATTTCAGACTCATCTCTGTCGAATTGCTCACTTAAAATTACCTTCAATTTTTCTAAAACCATTTTAATCATCGCTCCCTTTCTTAAACTCACAGTTTCTAAATGATATTAATAATATAATTGTTTGTCAAGCAATTATGCTTTAATTTGCTACTTCACTCATACTACCATATAAAATTTTATTGTCAATACATATTTTTTTATTTTAAAAACTCACACCGTTTTAAAATTTAAAAATGGTGCGAGCTCAGAATCAACTAGATTCCCCAACTATAAACCTTGAAAGAAATTGTTGAGTTCTTTCATTTTTCGGATTAACTAAAATGTCCTCAGGAGTACCTTCTTCACAAATAACTCCACCATCCATAAAAGAAATTTTGGTAGAAACTTCTTTCGCAAATGCCATTTCATGCGTTACTATTATCATAGTAAGACCAAAATCAGCAAGCTCTTTCATAACTTTAAGAACTTCACCGACCGTTTCAGGATCGAGTGCTGAAGTAGGCTCATCGAAAAGCAAAACCTTAGGGTTCATTGCTAAAGCCCTTGCAATAGCTACTCTTTGTTTTTGACCTCCTGAAAGCTGTTTAGGCTTTGCATCTGCAAATCTTAACATCTGAACTTGATCCAAAAATTTTATAGCATCTCTACGTGCTTCATTTGAATTTCTCTTTAAAACACGTACAGGTCCAACCATACAATTCTCAAGAACACTTAAATTACTAAATAAATTAAATTGCTGGAAAACCATCCCTACTTCAGAACGATATTTATCTATATTATAACCGTTTGAAAGTATATTTTTACCACCATAAATGATTTCACCAGAATCAGGTCTTTCAAGTAAATTTATACATCTCAAAAAAGTAGATTTACCAGATCCAGAAGGTCCTATTATACAAGAAACATCACCTTCTTTAATACTGTAATTAACGCCTTTAAGTATCTCGTTATTCCCAAAAGATTTTCTAAGTTTTTTAACTTCTATAATACTCATTTTATTTCCACCTTACTTTTTAACGAAAACAATAGGCATAGTAGAAGATGTTGGTGTAAACTCCTTTTGCCCATCCATGCGTTTTTCTAAATACCTAATTATACGAGTAACAGTTAGCGTTAAGAACAAATATATAAATGCTACAACTATAAATGTTTCATAAGTTCTATAGATGGCGCCTCTTATAGATTTTGTTACAAAGAAAAGCTCGGTAACAGATATAACATTGAGCACTGAAGTATCTTTTATATTTATAATAAATTCATTGCAAGTTGCAGGCATAATATTTTTTATTGTCTGCGGAATAATTATGTACATCATTGCTTGCCAGTGACTCATTCCCATTGCTCTTGCAGCTTCCATTTGTCCAGGATCTATACTTTCAATTCCTCCTCTGACAACTTCAACCATATATGCTCCTGTATTAATGGAAACTATTATTATTCCTGCAATAGTAGGTTTAAAATCCACACCTATAAATTCCTGCATTCCAAAATAAATAACAATAGCTTGTACCATCATCGGCGTACCTCTAAAAATCTCTACGTAACAACCTATAATAAACTTCAAAGCTTTAACTAAAAATGCTTTGATTTTTCCATGTGGCTCCGGAGAAGCTCTAAATGCTCCCAATGCAAGACCAATTGAAAATCCTATTATAGTTCCAAAGAAAGATATAAGCAGAGTTACATAAGTACCTCTTAAAAACCATGATCCATAATTCTGAAGTATATATTCTATCCACGAGAAAAAGTTTCTTTCCATTGTACTTCACCTCCTAAATTTCAAAAGCAACCTGTATTTACATTGAACAAGACATTTCAACTGCATAATCCATCATATTTTTTCTTTCTGATTCGCTTATATTCTCTAGTGCTTCATTTATTTTTTCTTTTAGATTATCACCTTTTTTGACTCCAATTCTAACGGCGATTTCATCTTCTGAAAAACTAAATCCTTTTCCATCTTCAAATTCTATGTACATAAGATCAGGGTTAGTATGAACAGCTGTTAAAGCTGCTGCTTTTTCACTAACATAACAATCTATTTTTCCAGCACTCAGAGAAGAAATTATAGAAGAAAAATCTTCCATTGCAACCTGTTTTGAAACTCCGCTCATTTGATCTATAAAACTATAAGGAAGCGTTCCAAGCTGACCAGTTATTTTAGCTCCTTTAAAATCATTTATACTTTTAGCATTCTGAAAAATACTTCCTTTTTTAAGCACTACCACAACATTTGATGTGTAATAGCTTTCAGTGAAATCTATAGCTCTTCGTCTATTTTCGGTAGCCGACATACCAGCAACTATTGCATCAATTTTTCCAGAGGTTAAAGCAGGTAATAATCCATCCCAATCAACTTTAACTATTTCTAGATCCAAATTCAAAATTTCTGCTATTCTCCGAGAAATATAAACATCATAGCCACAAGCATACCATCCTCCTGAAATTTGAGCTGCATTTCCTTTAGAGAACGGTTGAATCCAATTAAACGGTGCGTATGCACATTCCATTCCAACCTTTAGCTTTGGGCGGGAATGGTTACTGCTTTGATCAGAGCAACCTGTGAAAAAAGTAAGTACAGAAAACACACACACTAATCCCAAAAAAATATGTACTTTTTTTAATATATTCATTTTCACAATCCCTTCCAAAAATATAATTATCCCAAAGCAAATTCACTAAATGTGCGCAACTAAATTAAAAGTTGCGCACCTAAATTATTAGTCTTTTGATTTGCATCCACAGCTGCAATCATCATCACAATTATCTTCACATTCGCAGCAGCAATCACTTAAATCAAATTCCAAAAGCTGACCGCAATTTGGACAATTCATTTCTTTTTCTTCAAGTGTTTCGCTGCAAAGGCAAACTTCTTTTCCACAGCTGGGGCAAACAACCTCATAACATTCTTCATCGTTATGGCATCCACAATCACAATTGCAGTCGTCTTCACAGTCACATCCGCAATCACAATCGCATCCACAGCCACAACCATCCTCAAAAACTTCGTTTTCAACAGATGCCAAATCTTCATCCATGACTTCCATTTGTTCTAAGATTCCATCTACGTCTTCGTCTAAGTCTTCAATTGATGAAGAAATATTTTGAATAATATCAACTATACCTTTAAAAAGTTTAGTTTCATTTTTCTCATCGTCAAGTTCCATTCCTGACAATAATCCTTTCAAATATGCTGCTTGTTCTTTAATAGTCATATATGACTCCTCCTAAAATGTTGTTACTTATAATATTTACTATGCACGCTCTATATATTCACCGGTTCGAGTATCAACTTTAATTTTTTCTCCTTCTTCTACAAAAAGAGGAACTTTAACCTGAGCACCTGTTTCAAGAATTGCAGGTTTTGTAGCGTTTGTAGCGGTATCACCTTTAAATCCAACATCAGTCTGAGTTATAAGAAGTTCCACGAAAAGTGGAGGTTCAACACTAAAAACATTTCCTTTATAAGAAAGAACTTTACATGTCATATTTTCTTTAACAAACTTGAAGCTATCGTTCAAGACAGATGAACTAATGGGCATTTGCTCAAAAGTTTCATTATCCATAAAATAATAAAGATCTCCATCATTATAAAGGTATTGCATTTCTTTTCTGTCGATAAAAGCTTCTTGAAATTTTTCACTTGGATTAAAAGTACGTTCGGTAACAGCACCTGTAATTACATTTTTTATTTTTGCCCTTACAAAAGCTGCCCCTTTACCAGGTTTAACATGTTGAAACTCAACAATAGAAACCACATTTCCATCAATTTCAAATGTAGAACCATTTCTAAAATCACCAGCAGATATCATTAAATTTCCTCCTCAAAATATATATGTAAAACTACAAGTTTTGACAAATTTTCAAACTATTATATTTTATTATGTTTAAAACACCAAAAATTTATCTTTCGAGTATGCCTCTCCATTATACAGTAACTTGAAAAATAATTCAATACCTAAGTGAATTTTCCACTCAAATATATGTCTATGTGGAAAATACTAGAAATTCGCACTAACACAAATTAATCTATTTTTCCACCATGACTACTAGAACTTAAAATTGAATCCGTTTTTCAGTTTGTTCTCAAGCTTACTTCTGCACTTAAGACAACAATTTGATTTGCCAAAAGGACTTTTATCAGAAGAAGCAATAAAACGAGAATATTTTCTTCCGCATATTTCACATATCCCATTTTCTGTAGTTCCGTTACCTCCAGAAACCTTTTCATCAATTTTATTGTCATTCAAATTCATTTAAAGCCTCCATTTTAATCGGATTCCTTAATTCAGCATATCATATGACCACATTATACAATATGGTATTGGTATTGTCAATTATTTTTTATGCAATTAACAAAAACTAATGAATCTATAACAAATCTCTATACTTAAATAAGCATTAATTCAGCAGTTTTACCTTCTGATTCCATAAGAACCACATATTTACCTTTATATTGACCTTGTGTGACT
>CAKUXU010000074.1 GCA_934700635.1 uncultured Eubacteriales bacterium
GTACTTTTCGGTATTTTAAAATTTTCTAAATTTCTAAATCCAAAGATTTATTTTTATTTTTAGATTTCACTTCTCTCTTTCGCTCTGGAGAATTGAACTTTTCTCTTGCATTTTCAAGTATATTTTTACTATCCCAATGTTCATCAATAGCACTTCTCAAACATTTGGCTTGTTTCACAACATCATTAAACTTATTTTTTAAATTTTTATTGTCTATTTTAAGATTTTTATTTTCATCACCAAGTCCACTGCTCTTGCTTGCAATTCTCTCTAGCTCTCTTTGGAGCTTCTCTATTGCAGCAAGGCTTTTTATGTTTTCTTTTGCTAAATCCATTAATAAATTAAAATCATCTTCTTTAAGGCTTATTTTAGTCCCTAAATGGCTTTTCTTTATTTCTATACTGTCCAAACACTCTATTTGCACCCTTGCACCTTGTATAGCCCCTAAATCGCCCTCTAAAGCGTTTAATCTATCTTCAAGGATATTTATATCTTCTCGAAGCTTCTCAGCCTTAAAGCGGTGAATATCAAGATTTTTTTCAGTTTTACCTTTTCCCCTCTCTACATCAAATCCTTTTTGTTGAAGGTACCTAGGAGCTTCTGTATGTATTTTATTTATCCTTGCTGGTGTCATTAAAGCTCTAGCCTGTAATTTCCCATTCTCTTGATTTACAGGCACAAAATGAAGGTGCATATGAGGTGTAGTTTCGTCCAAATGGACTTTAGCGGACACTACATTCTCTTTGCCAAACTCCTCACAAAAATAGTTGTAAACCTCTTTTAGATAATCTTTTGACCTTTCTAGTCCCCATTCTTCATACTGCTCTTTTGGAACAGTTATGATATTTGAAAAATCCACTACTGAATTTTTTTGTATTCTCGATACTGAACGAACTTCATCAACTCTTTCTTTTACTCTCTGGTACAAAGTTTTATCACTTTCAACTAAATCGTAATTCATATTCGTTCTAGTATCATCAATATCGGGATTGGATTTTCGACCTTTTCGGTCTTGCTCCATCTCCTTTCCTTTTACGTCATTCATTTTATTTTTCTGCGTATTCCAAGCAAATTCCATAATGAAAATGCACCTCCGTTTTTAACACTCTGATTTAATATTTCATATTAAGAGTGTAGCACGTTATACTCTTGTGAACAAGAAACGTGCCATTGCATGGAGCTATAAGGGTGTTCCCCCTCGCCTTTGGCTCACCTCCGTCGGGGTTTCCCGACAGAAAAAAGGGTCTTGACCCTTTACCCATTTTCGCTCGGCACTCGCCAGGAAGTCGAACCGTATTGGTTCAACTTCGTTGCAAGAGCGTATGCGTTTTTTATTCCATCAAGGTAGTATTTTAAAAAAATTTCTTAATCAACAAAAAACGGATCTGCTCCTAAAAGGTACCTCCATCCGTTTTTGTCGCTACGAATTTTTTTAAAATCTACACCTTGATTTCATTTCAAACTTAACCTTGAAAAGTTCACGGTTATTTCTAATATATCAAGAAAAAAGATAGGAGTAATTAACTCCTATCTTTTTTTTCTTAACCATTCATTACATTTTGCTTCAAAGCTCTGTTGGTCTGGAAATACAATTCCCATTCCAATCTCAATACAATCTTCACATTCTCCAGTTTCTTCACAATCAACATTAATATGACCAAAATTATCATCATACTCAAATATATAACCATTTTTAATTAACTTAAATTCTTTATTGTTCATATAACCACCTCATGTCATATTTGATATATTACTTGAATTACTTATCATATTCTCCTTTAAGAACTCTTCCTATAGTGAATTTACTCCACTTAGTTTTTTCTTCAATTTCTCTATAACTTAAACCAGAAGCTCTAAGCTCTTTTATTTCTTTCACTTGCTTATCGCTAATTTCTCTGGTTCTAGTTTGAAGCGTAATTTTCTCTTTGGTTTCTTTTAATTCTAATTTTAAACGTTCTATTTCTTTTTCATACTCAACTTTAATTTTTTCTATCCCAAGCTTAGTATTTTCATTTTTTAATTTTTGAACTTCTTCTTTAAGCTCTTTATTTTCTACACGTAAATTTCCATTTTCAGATATGTAATGACGTAAATCTTTTTCAGTATCTCTTAAAACTTTTGTTAATTTTTCAATTTCTTTTTCTAATTCTTCTCTCATACTACCTCTGTCATATAGTGTCATATTTCATTAATGACACTATAACATACAGATTTAAAAAAGTCAATTTATTTTATCCAAAGAATATTTTTTAAAACCATCAAAAAACTTTTTTTCCTAGCTCTTTGCACTTCCATTTTTAATTTAAGCTCTTGTAATTTTTTTTCTAGCTCATCAACTCTAAACTCCAAGCTCTTTGTACCCTCAAATTTTTCTTTTTCTCTTAATGCTTTTTCTTCTGTAGCAACAATTATAAATTTACTCATACTAATGTTTTTCTTTTTTGCTATATCTTTAAATAATTTCTTCTGCTCCTTACTTACCCGAAGTTTGATATAATCATCTTTTATAGCCATTGTTCCCACCTCATAAACTCAATAATTTAATATCAAAATACCATAAACTAAATAAAAATATTGTCAAAAAAAGTGAGGCATATGCCCCACTTAATCTATTTCTATAACATCAACTAAATTTTTATTGAATTGTTTTAAAGTTCTTCAACAATAACCTGATTATTAAGATTTAAATCCTCAGCCACATCTTGTAAATTATAATAATGATTCCCTTGATTTATCATATCTGTAACATCTAGTTCTCCATATTCAGTTTCTGCTATTACAGTTATTACTTGAAAAGTTCCACTAGCTCCACATCTTTCTGCTGTTTCATAATCACATTCAACCTTTAAAATATTTACAGGTATTGATATAGTATTTCCCATATTATTTCCTCCTTATATTTTTTTATTTTCTCGATGGACACATTGGATTAGAACAATTTAATTGTTTTCTTATAAAATCTCTTTCAATCTTCAATACCTTCTCATGTGATGCAACAAAATATACATCTTCTATAGTTCCTTTACCACAGCCACACTTTCCTATAGTAACAATGTCTTCATATGTATCCCAATTTTTATCTCCTATACGGTCTTTAGCAAATATAAATACCCCTCCTTTCCTATTGTATATTATAAAAAAAATTAATATATTGCTATAATATCAACTAAATTTTTATTGAATTGTTTTTTTTCTTCTGGCGTTAACTCTTTAATTTTTGTATTTTCATATTCTTGTTGTTTCCATTGATAGCACATCATATAAACATATTCTATTTCATCTCTAACTTTGTAACAATCAAGCTCACCATTTTCATACATAATATTTGCTTCACTGAAAAGTCCACCATAAACTATAAAACGCTTTCCCTTTAATGCCTTATAAAATGTTTCAAATACTGGTCTAGATATAAGATAATCACTATCTTTAGCAGAATATTTAGCTAACTCATAAACCTCTTTTAAATTATTAGCTTTTGATTTTCTAACATCAACTTGTGTTATAGAGCTGTCGCCAGTAGCTTCTTGCCATAACTCTAACCATCTATCGCGATTTATATAATTTCTCGAAGTAAAGTAACTTCTATCAACTGCAATTACAACATGAAAATGTGGATGATATGTGTCATATGACTTTGATGACATATCTGAATTGTATGTTACCTCTAATTTTCTTATATAACCTTTAACTATATTTTTAACTTCATTACGTTTCATTAACTTATCAAATGATTTATTGTATTTCCTTATTTCTTCTTCTAGCTTGTCCCCTTTCACATTAGGAGCAGTTAATGTTAAAAATATAAACTCCTTATTCCCCTCTTTTTTTAAATGCTCCATAAGAATTGATATTTTAAGACTATCTTTACAAGCCATTCTCCAACTACACATTGGACAAAATCTATTTTTGCAGAAACTTCCCTTATGGAGTTTTTTATTTTCCATTTCAAAATCGCTTAAAAACATTAGTAAATCCCCACACTCATTTATAAGTTTCATCATTTTTTTTGATATTAAAGGCTCAATATAATTACTAAATTTAGGGTTTTTAAATTTCTTTTCAGTACATTTTTCTAATATGTTATTTTTTACTTCTTGATTTTTTTTGCTTTCGTCTGTATAATTATCCATAGAATTTAATAAGAATTTCATAAAGGGATAGACTAATCCCTTTGCAAAAAACTTGCTCCTTTCGTATTGTGATTTTTTATTTTTAACTCAACACTAAAAATTATAAAACACTATACAAAAAATAGCAAGTTTTTTTGCGTTCAAGCCTTGATTTTACTAGCTTTGAAAGGTGTAACCCTCGCCGTGAGTTGTTGCCTATATTATCAAGAAAAGAAGAAACTCATTTTTTTGAACAAAAAATTCGTTAAAAAAAGGGGGTGTTTTTCACCCCTTTTTTTATTTCTGAAAAACAAATTTTCACTGCAAGAAATCTATAAAATTTAAAAACACCTTCAAGTGATCCGATTTCAAAATCGGT
>CAKUXU010000075.1 GCA_934700635.1 uncultured Eubacteriales bacterium
CATTTCTGCTTGGCATAACGCAGTCAAATAAATCTACACCTCTTGCTACAGATTCTAAAATATTTGCAGGAGTTCCAACTCCCATTAAATATCTTGGTTTGTCTTCTGGCATAAATGGCTCTACATTCTCTATTACTTCATACATTTCTTCTGCTGGTTCTCCGACCGCCAGACCACCTATAGCATATCCGTCAAGATTTAGTTCTCTTATTTGCTTCATATGCTCTATTCTTATATCGGAATATGTGCTACCTTGGTTTATTCCGAAAAGCATTTGTTTTTTATTTATTGTTTCATCTAAATTATTTAGATAATTCATTTTTTTTAAGCATCTTTTAAGCCAACGTACAGTTCTTTGGCAAGAATTTTTAGTATACGAATATTCAGCTGGATTTGCTATACATTCATCAAAAGCCATTGCTATTGTTGATCCTAAATTGGATTGAATCTGAATACTTTCTTCGGGACCCATAAATATTTTATGTCCGTCTATATGAGATGAAAATGAGACTCCTTCTTCTGTGATATTTCTTAATTTTGCAAGAGAAAAAACTTGAAATCCACCACTATCGGTGAGAACTGGTCCGTCCCAAGATGTGAATCTTCTTATACCTCCTTGACTCTTTACAACTTCATCACCAGGACGTAAATGAAGGTGGTATGTATTGCAAAGCTGAACTTGACATTTTATGTTTTTTAAATCTATTGCAGAAACTGCACCTTTTATTGCTCCACATGTTGCAACATTCATAAACCCGGGAAGCTGAACTGTTCCGTGAGGAGTTTTAAATTCACCTCTCCGAGCATTTTTTTCTTTTAATTTTAATTCATACACTTTTAAAACAACTCCTGATATATTAGACTTAAAGAAAAATTATAATGAGGGATTAAAATGAAAATATTTTTATCTATAAAGTATTATGATGATATGCGAAATAAAAACTTAATCGAAAAAATTTATAATATTATTAGTTTAAAAGGAAATGAAGTTTTTGTTTTTGCAAAAAACATTCAAAACTATGGTGAATGTACAATGACTCCGAAAGAAGTAATGGAAAAAGCATTTAGTGAAATAGATTCATCGGATATTTTACTTGCTGAAGCTTCAAATCTTAGCATAGGTGTAGGAATAGAAGTAGGATATGCTTACAGTAAAAAAATACCGGTTTATTTAATAGCAAGTAAAAAATCCTTTGTTTCAAATTCCATAAAAGGAATATCTTCTAAATCTTTATTTTATGAAAAAATAGATGAGATTTCTAACCTGTTTTGATTTATACCATATCTTCCATCGTATAAAATCCAGGAGATTTTGAAGTAACAAACATGGCTGCTTTAATTGATCCAGATGCAAATATATTTCTTGATTGAGCATGATGTGAAATAGTGATTATTTCATTTTCTCCTGCAAATATAACCTCATGATCTCCGCATATGCTTCCTGCGCGAATACAGCTTATTCCGATTTCTTCTTTTGAGCGTTTATTTCTTGTATTTGTTCTGTCGAAAACATAATTTGTTTTTGGCCTTTTTTTTGAAATTTCTTCGGCTATCATAAGAGCTGTACCGCTTGGTGCATCTATTTTTTGATTATGGTGTTTTTCTATTATTTCTATATCGAATCCTTCACTTAAAAATTCAGTTGCTTTTTTTGCAAGCGTAATAAGTAAATTTATTCCGATAGACATATTTCTTGAATAAAAAACAGGTATTTTTTTTGATGCCTTTTTAATTTTTTCCACTTGAATTTCATCGAGACCGGTTGTGCATATAACAGCAGGTAAGTTTTTATTTTCACAGTAATTTAGAATTGATTCCAGTGCCGAAGGGTGCGAAAAATCAATTAAAACATCTGCTGCTGTGTTTAAATCTTCAATCGATTTAAAAGCAGGGAAATCTTCTTTACCTGTTAAAACTTTGTCTATTCCTGCGGCAAGAATCAAATTTTCTGATTTATCTATTATATTTTTTAATGCTTGACCCATTTTTCCGTTGCAACCGCAAATAACAATTTTCATATCTTTTATTTCCACCGTCCGTTTTGATTTTAATTTATATTAAATTCAATTTTTTCATTTCATTTTTCAGATTTTCTAAATTTGATTCGCTCAGATTTCCCAAAGGGAGTCTGCAATTTCCACAAGAAAATCCCATCAAATTCATAGCTTCTTTTACTGGTACAGGATTTACATCGCAGAAGAGATTTTCAATTAAATTTAAATATTTAAGTTGAAGATTTAAACTTTCTTTGCAGTTTCCATTTAGGTAGTTTTCTACTATTTCATGGCACTCTCTTGGACATACATTTGAAAACACCGATATTACTCCGATTCCTCCTAAAGATAATATAGGAACTATCTGATCGTCATTTCCAGAGTAAAAATTTAAATTTTTACCGCATAAAGATATAGATTTTGCCAAAGAAGAAATATTTCCGTTTGCTTCTTTTGCGGCAACTATGTTTTGATGTTTCGAAAGTTCCAGATATGTTTCAGGTGCAATGTTTACTCCTGTTCTTGACGGAACATTATATAAAATTATAGGGCAAGAAACTCTATCGGCTATGTGAAGGTAGTGTTTAATAAGTCCGCTTTGAGAAGTTTTATTATAGTAAGGAGTAACTATTAAAAGACCATCTGCTCCAAGTGATTCAGCTTCTTTAGAAAGCTCCAAAGCTGTACTTGTATTGTTGCTTCCGCTTCCTGCAATAACAGGTATTCTACCATTTACTTTATTTATTGTAAACTCAATTACTTTTTTATGTTCACTTTGAGAAAGTGTAGCTGATTCTCCTGTTGTACCACAAGAAATAATTGCATCGGTTTTATTTTCTATTTGAAATTCTATTAATTTTTCAAGTGTTTCATAATCTACACTGCCATCATTTCTCATTGGAGTTATAAGTGCAACTCCTGCACCTTTGAATATAGTTTTTTTCATTTTAAATTTCCTCCTAAATATAGTTTTCTCTACAAAGCATTTCGGCAAGTAAAATTGCTCCTCCTGCGGCACCTCTTACAGTGTTGTGACTCATACAGATAAACTTAATATCATATTGGGAATCTTCTCTGAGTCTTCCCACAGATATTCCCATTCCATTTTCAAGGTTTCTTTCTGAAAATATTTGAGGTCTGTCGTTTTCTTCGAAATATTTAATAAATTTTTTTGGAGAACTTGGTAAATTTATGCTTTTTTCATTTGGCTTAAAAGTATTCCACCGTGATAAAATTTCCTCTTTAGTTACTTTTTTCTCGAAGGAAGTAAAAACTGCTGCCGTATGACCGTCTGTTACGGGAACCCTTAAACATTGTGAGGTTATAATCGGAGATTTTGAAGGAACGATTTCTCCGTTTATTAAATTACCCCATATTTTTAGTGGTTCTTTTTCTGTTTTTTCTTCTTCTCCGGGTATGTACGGTATAATATTATCAATCATTTCGGGCCAAGATTTGAAATCTTTTCCTGCACCTGATATTGCTTGATATGTACATGCAAGAACTGATTTTATTCCTAAATCATTAAGAGGGAAAAGAGCAGGTACAAAGCATTGTATCGAACAGTTTGATTTAACAGCTATAAATCCTTTTTTTGTGTTTAATCTTTTTCTTTGAAATGGAATTACGTCTATATGATTTGCGTTTAGCTCTGGAATTATCATAGGAACATCAGGAATATTTCTGCAGGCACTGTTGTTTGAAATTACAGGACATTCGAGTTTTGCATATTTTTCTTCTAATTCTTTTGTTTTTTCTTTTTCCATATTTACAGCACAAAAAACAAAGTCAACCAAGTTTGCGATCTTTTCAGCGTCCTTTATTGCATCAAGAACAACCATGTCTTTAGTGATTTTATTAATTGCACCTTCTAAACAAGGTTTATTTTTAACTGCTTCCTCAAAAGTTTTTCCACAAGATTTTTCACTTGCAGCCAAACATTTTATTTCAAACCAAGGGTGATTTTCAAGAAGAATTATAAATTTTTGACCTACCGTTCCGGTAGCACCTATTATTCCAACACTATACTTTTTCATAGAATCTTGAGCTTATGATTTACTAATTCTTACTTCTGATTGTATGATATGAATAAAATCATTATGCTCATTTCACCGCCTTTTATTTATATTGATATTTTTATTTATATTAAGCAGTTTAAATTTTATTTTGCTGCTCTAAAGGTTTATAATACCATTGTATTTAAAAATATGTCAATTTGATTATTATATCAGTTAACAAAATTAAAATAAGGAGAAAAAATGGAAAAAGACGTTATAAAATTAGACAAGAAAAGCGATTTTTATTATTACTTACCTGAAAATTTAATTGCTCAAACACCAATTGAAAAGAGAGATTCTTCAAGACTTATGGTTTTAGATAAATCAAGCGGGAAGATTGTCCATGAGCATTTTTACAATTTGATTGATTATCTAAAGGAAGGAGATTGTTTAATACTTAATGACTCAAAAGTTTTACCTGCAAGAATTT